>CAYLWJ010000001.1:0-18679 GCA_964387355.1 uncultured Actinomycetota bacterium
GTATATCAATATTGTGTATATTATATATAAAAATAAATATTAAAATTTAAAAACTTTAACAAATATGCTAAATTATTTACAATTATTTAAAAAAATGATTAAAGCTTTTGTACCAAAAACGTTATGTGAAAAATTAAAAAATTAAAACAGTGTTTAGTTTAAAATCATCAAATTAGAAGGAATAGTTATGTTAATTAGAAATGAAATTGAAGAAAAAAGTATGAAAATAATAGATGACCTTGTAGGAAATCCAAATATTAATATTGAAGAAAAGGAAATTAGGTCAAGAATTGTTCATGCAACTGGTGATATTGATTTATACTGGAAAATTATAATATCGCCTGGTGCAATAGACGCTGCAGTTAGGGCTATTTATAAAAAAAGCAACATAATTACTGATGTTAAAATGGTTGAAGCAGGTATAAGGAAAAAATGGCTTAGAGAAAAAGGAATAAAATTATTTTGTTTTATTGATAAAAAAGAAATCTTAAGGGAAGCTAAATTGTCTGGCAAAACAAGGGCTGCTACTGCAATAAGACATATAAAAGACTTGATCCCTAATTCTATAATACTAATTGGGAATGCTCCAACTGCTTTGTTTGAAATATTAGAAATTATTCGTGAAGAAAATGATATAAAAAAACTCCCATCTTTTATAGCTGGTTTACCTGTAGGTTTTGTTGGTGCTAAAGAATCAAAAGAAAAGTTAACATCACAGAATTTAGTTCCACATATAACTCTTCCTGGTACAAGAGGTGGGAGCAACCTTGCTGCTGCAGTTATGAATGCAATAATTAACATATTCATAAATAGGCAAGCCCAAAGAAACTAATAAATATGATAAGTGATATAACAGACAAAAAGCATGTTTTAAGAAAAGGATTTACAACCGGAACTTATGTGTCTGCTGCGGCTGCTGCAGGTGTCAGATATCTTTCAAGTGGATTAATACCAAAAAGTGAAATAGTTAGACTTCCTTGTGGTGATTTGGTAAATATTAATTTTACGGATGTAAAAACTGGGAAAGACTGGATAAAAATAAAAGCAATTAAAGATTCAGGAGATGACCCAGATATAACAAATGGTATAGAAATAGTAGTTGAGACAAGATATTCTAGTTCATCAGGTATTGAAATAAAAGCGGGTAAAGGAGTTGGTGTAGTAACTTTACCAGGTCTACAAGTACCGGTAGGTAAACCAGCAATAAACCCCGTGCCTATGAAAATGATATTTGAAAATATAAATAAATATATCAAGCCTGGTAATGGATATATAATAACGATTTCAATTCCTGAAGGTGAAAAAATTGCAAAAAAAACCTTTAATCCCAGGCTTGGTATAAAAGGGGGGCTTTCTATTCTAGGAACTACAGGTTATGTGGAGCCAAAGTCTGTTGATGCGATTAAAAAAACAATTGAAATATCAATAGACGTGGTGGCTTCTTTAGGTTTTATTAATATTGTTTTTGTGCCTGGAAATATTGGAGAAAATCTTTGTAGGAATTATTTTTCCATAGAAAAAGAAAAAATTATTCAGTTTTCTAATTATATTGGGCACTCTTTAGAATATGCTTCAAAGAAAAATATAAAAAAAATTTTATTATGTGGACATATTGGAAAATTGGTAAAAGTTGCTGCAGGAGCAAAAGATACTTCTTCTGCTGTTATAGATAAAAGAATAGAAACACTTTCTAAAATAGCAAAAATCTGCAATTATAAGGAATTAGCTTATGATATTCTTAAAAAATGTAAAACTGCTGAAAACGCGGCTGATATTATTTTAAGAAATAAGGCTTTTGATGTATTTAGTAATCTTGCAACTATTGTATCAAAAGAAGCAGAGAAAATGTGTGACAATAAGATATTTATAAGAAGTGCTGTGTTTAATTATAAAGGGAAGTTATTAGGAACAGATCTTAAGGAAAATGAGATAGATTTATGGAAATAAAAATTAAAAAAATTAAAAGAAAAAATTTAAATTACTTGAGTTTAATTACTTGACACTATCTAAAAAATATATAATATTGGTAATGTTTATAAAATGAAAATTTTTATAAGCCAACATCTAATTAAATGTTGAAATAAATTTTATCTAGATGTTCTTTTTTATAGTCTGAGATACTTGTTACTTTTTATTTTGTTCAATTAAAATTTAAAATAAATAAAATTTTTGTAATAAATTATAGTGAAGTTATTTCTTAATAGGGAATCCGGTGAAAATCCGGAGCGGTCCCGCCACTGTAAACGGGTGTGTACCCTTTAATTAAAGCCACTGGCAACTATGTGCTGGGAAGGCAAAGGGTATAGTCCCGTAAGCCAGGAGACCTGCTATAATTTAACTTTGCCTACGGATGATAGGTTTAATTTAATAATAATTATAATTAACTCTTATGTCTGTAGGCATAAGAGTTTTTTTATATGTAATTTGCCTTGGTATTAATTTATTTAAAAAATATTATGCTATATTAAAAATTATATAAGAATGTATTTAACTTATGATAATTTTTATTGGAGCTGGTCCTGGTGACCCAGAGCTTATAACAGTTAAAGGACTTAAGATACTAAAAAAAGCAGATGTTGTTATATATGCTGGTTCACTTGTTAATAAAGATTTACTAAAGTATTTAAAAAAAGAAAGTATTGTTTTTAATAGTGCATCAATGACTCTAAATGAAATCATTGAAATAATGGAAAAATATTCTTTACAAAAGAAATTAGTCGTTAGGTTACATAGTGGTGATCCTTCTATTTTTGGTGCAATAAGAGAACAAATGAATTTATTGGACAAAAAAAATATTAAATATGAAGTAATTCCGGGTGTAAGTTCGTTTTGTGCTGCGGCTGCTGCTTTAAAAAAGGAGTACACTCTTCCAGGTGTTAGCCAGACTATAATCATTACTAGAATTGAAGGTAAGACTAAAGTTCCACCCAAGGAAAATATTAGTTTACTTGCTAAACATAATGCGACTATGGTCTTTTTTTTAAGTATAAACAGGGTTGAAAAAGTTGTTGAATCACTAAAAGAATATTACGCAAAGTCAACTCCTGCAGTAATTGTTTATAAAGCTTCATGGCCAGACCAAAAGATAATTGAAGGTACTTTAGAAAACATACTAGATAAAGCAAAAAGAAGTAATATTAAAAAGACTGCACTTTTTATAGTGGGTAATTTTTTAGGCGACAATTTTGAACTTTCAAAACTTTACGACGCAAAATTCTCACATGGATATAGAAAGTCTATATACTAAAGGTATCTATATATATATTATATATCATATATATTATATTTGTTGGGTAATTAGTTCATGCTGAATTTGAATATTTGACTAAAATTTAAAAACTTAAAAAATTTGTGCTTAATGAATTCAAATTTTTTACAAATTAATGAATTATTCAGCATGAAGAATTATTCAGCATGAACTAATTAGATATGTAATTGTTTGTAATTAAATAATAATTAATATTATTTAAATATAGAATTTAAAGTTATGGATATTTTTGTTTGTGGTATAAATCATAAAACTGCTGATATAAAAATAAGGGAATTATTATCATTCAATGAAAAAGATTTACCCGAAGCATTAATTAAGTTAAAAAAATTGCCTTTTGTTGATGAGTGTGTGTTGCTTTCAACTTGTAATAGAACTGAAGTTTATGTTTATTCTCAGACAGGCTTTTTTGATCAAGAAGTGATTGAAGAAGAGCTTTGTCGTTTTAAGAATTTAGACATATACAATTTGAGAAAATACTTTTATTGTTATTTTCAATTAAATGCAGTAAAGCATCTTTTTAAGGTAGCAAGCGGGCTTGATTCTCTTGTAATAGGAGAAGATCAGATTATAGGTCAAGTTAAAGATGCTTTTGAAAAAGCACTTTCCTTAAAGTCTTCAAAAGTAATCTTAAATAAGCTTTTTATGGACGCAATTTATACAGCAAAAAAGGTCAAAACAGAAACTGATGTTTCAAAAAAACCTGTTTCAATAGGTTCAATTGCAGTAAAATTACTTAAGGATATATTTAAAGAGAATTTTGAAAATAAAATTGCATTTGTAATTGGCTCAGGGAATATGGGGAAAATTTTAATTAATAACTTGATTTCTAATAATATAAAAAAAATCTACAATACTAGTCGTTCATTTAATGGAAGAAATAAAAAAAACAATGTGATAAATTATATAAATACAGTTGAGTATTCAAAAAGATATGAGTTTATAGATTTATCAGATATAATAATTAGTTCAACATCAAGCCCCCACTATACCATAACTCGTGATTTATTAGAAAAAGTTATTAATGTTTCTAAGGAAAGAGTTTTTTTAGACCTTGCAGTTCCAAGAGACATTGACCCATCTATATCCTATTTACCTAACGTGCGTTATTTTAATATAGATGACCTAAGATCAGTTGCAGAGGAAAATAATTATAAAAGACTTTCAGAAGTATCAAGAGCAGAACAAATAGTTGAAGAAATGGTTTTTGAATTTGAGAAATGGTATAAATTTAGACAAATACTTCCATTAGTAAAAGAAATAGAGGAAAATGCTTTTGGGTATGTGAACAGGAATATAAATGTTTTGTTATCAAGGCTCAATGAATCTTCTACAAATGATAAAGAAACAATTAAAAGATATGTATACAATACATCACGTCATATAATAAAAAAATTTATTTATAGTTTTAAAGACTGTCAATATTTTGGAGACACAAAAGTATTTTTAAAATACTTAGCAGAGTCATTAAAAAAATGAGTTTTTAGAGTAAAAAGCTTAAAAAATATTATAAATATTATAAATAAAAAATTTTAACTAATTTTAAAAATATGGCATTTTTCCCATTATTTGTTGATCTTAAAGACAAAAAGTGTGTAGTTATAGGAGGAGGCAGTACAGCTCAAAGGAAAGTAAGTCAGTTACTTAATTTTGATGCTGAAATAAAGGTAGTAAGTCCATCCTTTACAAAAAAGCTTCAAAATCTTTGTAACAAAAAAAAGATTATTATTGAAAAAAAAGAGTTTGATGCAACAGATATTGAAGATGCTTTTTTGGTTGTAGCAGCAACTTCTAACAGTAGTATTAATGATACTATAAAAGCTACTGCGATAAATAAAAATAAATTAGTTAATGTTGTCGATGGTTTTAAGGAAAGCTGTTTTATTTTCCCGGCTATTATTAAAAAAGGTGATATTGTTATTGGTATTTCAACCTCGGGGAAATATCCTTTATTAGCTGCATATTTAAAGGACTTTCTTAAAAAAAAAATACCTCGTAATATAGAAAAGCTTATATTGACGCTTTATAAATATAGAGAAAAAATTAAAAAAGAAGTAAATGATATTAATTTAAGAAAAAAAATTCTTAAAAGCATAACTAATAAAGTCTTGGCAGGTATCCCTTTGAAAGAAAAAATTTTAAATGAAAAGCTTGAAGTAATTATTAGAGACAGCAAAAATGAAAAAAAAGTATAAGGTTGGTAGTCGTAGCAGTGCTTTAGCATTAGCACAGACTAATTGGGTAATTAATGAGATTAAGAAAAATTTTCCCGAACTAGAATTTGAAATAATAAAATTTAAAACTGAAGGCGATATGGTAATTAACAAAGCACTATATAATTTTGGAGGCAAGGGGTTATTTGTTAAAGAGCTTGAGAAAGCAATAATTAAAAAAGAAATTGATTTTGCTGTTAATAGTATGAAAGATATGCCCATTGTTATACCCGAAGAACTATGTATTTGTGCAGTTTCTGTGCGTGAAGATCCACGAGATGTTTTAATATTAAATCAAAAAAAAACATTAGCAGATTTGGAATACGGGGCAACTATTGGGACTAGCAGCTTAAGAAGAGAGTTACAAATTTTGTCAATGCGTCCAGATTTAAAAATAAAACTTTTACGTGGGAATATTTTAACTAGACTTAGGAAACTTTATAACAAGAAATATGATGGAATTATTATTGCAGCAGCTGGATTAAATCGACTTGGAATTAAAAATTTGTATTGCCATTATTTTAATGTAAAAGATATGATTCCGGCTCCAGGTCAAGGTATATTAGGTATTGAAGTTTTAAAAGGGGTGGATGTTAGCTTCTTAATTAAATGTTTGCATAATGAAACTTCAGCTCTTGAGCTTAAAGCTGAAAGAGCATTTATGAGCAAGCTTGGAGCTGATTGCAACACTCCAGTAGGTGCTTATGCTTATATAGAGAAAGATACCCTTAATTTGTTAGGGATGTATGCTACTAAAAACAGCAAACAGTATATTAAATCACAAATATGTGGTAATAAAAATGATGCTGAGTTATTGGGTGAAAAGCTTGCTGATGAAATTTTAAACAAAATTAGCTCTGTTGATAAAAAATTTTAAATAAATAAATTAAATTATTTTGATTTAAAAGTATTAAATAAGTTTGCATTAAATTATTTTTCATATAGTTTAAAAAAACAATTTACAAAAATTGCAAGGTAGCTAATGGGAAAGGTTTTTATAATTGGCGCTGGACCAGGTGACTATAAACTTTTAACAATTAAAGCTGTTGAATGTATACAAAAGGCCGATGTGATAATATACGATAGACTAATAAACAAAAATATATTAAAGCATGCTAAAAAAGATGCTGTTTTTATTTATGCTGGAAAAAGTCCTAAAAATCATACCTTGAGTCAATCAGAAATTAATAGTTTGCTTGTTAGGTATGCATATGATGATAAAATAGTAGCCAGAGTAAAAGGAGGAGACCCTTTTTTATTTGGAAGAGGAGGTGAAGAAGCAGAATATCTAGCAGAAAATGGTGTGAATTTTGAAATAGTTCCAGGTGTAACCTCAGCTATAGCAGTTGCTGCATATGCTGGTATTCCTGTAACTCATCGTAATTTTTGTTCTTCATTGCATATAATTGCAGGTAATAAAAAAGATAAAGATAAAAAAAATCATATTGATTATAAGATTCTATCAAAAATAGAGGGAACAATTGTTTTTTTAATGGGTTTAAAAAATATAAAATTTATAATAAGAAATTTAATTAAAAACGGGAAAGATATTTCATCACCTTGTGCTATAGTTGTGAATGGTACTACTTTTAATCAGAAAGTGGTTGAGGGTACTATTGGAGATATTTTAGAAAAGGTTAAAGTTTATAATCTCAATTCCCCAGCAGTGATAATCATCGGGGAAGTAGTTAAGCTTAGAAACAAATTGAACTGGTTTCCCTTTGGCAAACTTGCTGGTAAAAGGATTATGGTTACTAGGGCTAAAGAAAATTCTAAGGAGTTTATCAAAAAAATTGAAGAAATAGGTGGAGAAGTTTTAGAGTTTCCAACAATAGAAATAGCTGAAATAGATGATTATAGCGAGTTTGATGAAGTACTCACAAATATAAAAACATTTAATTGGATTGTTTTTACAAGCGTAAATGGTGTGAGTACTTTTTTTAATAGAATGAAGATGAAAAAAATAGATTTAAGGAGTTTATCAGGCTTAAAAATTGCTTCAATAGGTAAGGAAACTACAAAAAAAATTAATGATTTTGGAGTTTTAATTAACTTTATGCCGTGTGAGTATACTTCTGAAAAACTTTTAGAGGGACTTTTAAGGATATTAAATGAAAATGAAAAAGTACTTCTTGTTAGATCAAATATTGCAAACGACATATTAAAAAATGGCCTTGAGAAAAAGGGAATAAAGGTAAAAAATTTAATTGCTTACAAAATCGTAAAAAGTGATATTAACAAAGAACAATTTATTGATGTACTTAGAGAAGGCTATTTAGACTTTATAACTTTTACAAGCCCTTCAACAGTTAATAATTTTGTATCTATATTAGGTAAAGAAAACATTACTAAGCTTCATAATATAAAAGTTGTTTGTATTGGTCCTGTAACAGCAAAAGCTGCTAGAGAACTGGGTTTTAAAGAAATTTTATATCCAGATGTTTATACAGTGGATGGAATAATTAGTAAAATTAAAGAAATTACATGAGTTTACATATGTAAAAAATATTAAAAATTGCTCTAATTTTAAACTTTAAAATAATAAATTACTTATACTCATTAAACATTAAAATTTTTATTAGAGTTTGAAAAAAATTAATACAAGTTTACTTGGAGGAAATAACATTGGAACTATTGAAAAGACCAAGAAGATTACGACAAAACAAAATGATAAGAAAATTAATTAGAGAAACTAATATTTCAATTAATAATATCATATATCCATTATTTGTTGTTGAAGGTAAAAATATAAAGCATGAAGTAAAATCAATGCCAGGCATTTATAGGTTATCAATTGATAATGTATTAAAAGAGCTTGAGAAAATTCAAGATTTAGGAATACCTGGTGTAATTTTATTTGGAACTCCTGATAATAAAGATGAAATGGCTTCTGGGGCGTACAATAATAAAGGTATTGTTCAAAAAACTATAAAAATTGCTAAAAAAAATTTTCCTGAGATAATTTTAATAGCCGATACTTGTCTTTGTGCCTATACAACACATGGACATTGCGGTATTATTAAAAATTGTAAAATTGAAAATGATATTTCAGTCGATATACTTGTAAAGTCTGCTTTAAGTTTTGCTGATGCTGGGGCTGATATTATTGCACCGTCTGATATGATGGATGGCAGGGTTTTGAAAATACGAAATGCCTTAGATGAAAAAGGTTTTTTAGATACAATAATAATGTCCTATAGTATTAAATATTCTTCATCTTTTTATAGTCCTTTTCGAGAAGCCTTAGATTCAGCGCCAGTTTTTGGAGACCGAAAAACGTATCAAATGGATATATGTAATAAATATGAAGCTTTAAAGGAGGCTGAACTTGATATTAATGAAGGAGCGGATATCATAATGGTAAAGCCTGCTCTTGCTTATTTGGATATCATAAATTTTTTAAAAGATCATTTTTGTGTTCCTATAGCTGCATATAATGTCAGTGGTGAATATTCTATGGTAAAAGCTGCTGCAAAAAGTGGTTATATAGATGAGAAATCTGCAATTTTTGAAATTTTAACAGCAATTAAACGTGCAGGTGCTGATATTATTATTACATATTTCGCAATCCAGTTTGCATCAATGATAAAAAATAACGAATATAGTTGGGATTAAAATAAAATATATAGTTTTTTAAAATAGATTTTATAATTTTTATAATTGAAAGGATAGTTTATAAGAGTGATAATTAAGTCAAAAAAAATATATGAAAAAGCAAAAAAATTAATCCCGGGAGGTGTAAATAGCCCTGTTAGGTCATTTAAGAATGTTGGGCTTACTCCAGTTTTTATTAAAAAAGCATATGGCTCAAAGCTAATAGACGAAGACGATAACGAATACATTGATTATATCGGATCATGGGGGTCTATGATATTAGGTCATTCAAACCCAATTGTTGGTGAAGAAATTAAAAAAGCAGTTAGTTATGGTACAAGCTTTGGTACAGCTACAGCTATAGAAGTAGAATTTGCAGAAATTATCTGTGAAGCAATTGATACTGTAGAAATGATAAGAATGGTTAATTCTGGTACTGAGGCGGTAATGAGTGCAATCAGACTTGCCAGGGGGTATACTGGGAGAGAAAAGGTACTAAAGTTTGAGGGTTGTTATCATGGTTGTGTTGATGGTTTGTTAGTTAAGGCTGGCTCGGGGTTATTAACTACAGGCATACCTAACAGCGACGGAATACCTAAAGATTATACAAAAAGCACCATCATTGCTAATTATAATGATTGTGAAAATACAGAATTAGTTATAAAAAAATATAAAAACGAACTTGCAGCAGTAATAATAGAACCTGTATGTGGCAATATGGGTCTTGTGCTACCTGACCTAGAATTCCTTAGACTAGTCAGGGATTTAACTTATCGATATGGTATTCTTTTAATTTTTGATGAAGTTATAACAGGCTTTAGGTTACATTATGGTAGTGCTCAACAATATTTTGGTATTAACGCAGATATTACAGTTTTAGGCAAAATAATAGGTGGCGGAATGCCAATTGGTGTTTATGGCGCAAGCAAAAAAATTATGAAAAAAATTTCACCATTAGGACCTGTATATCAGGCTGGTACTCTTTCAGGTAATCCAGTTGCAACTGTAGCTGGATTGGCTACTTTAAAAATACTCAGAGATAATCCATCGATTTATAAAGATATTTCAGAAAAAGCTAATACATTAAAAAAAGCTTATGAATTTGCATCAGAAAAATATGGTGTTCCTTTAAAGATAAATAGCATAGGATCAATGTTATGCCCATTTTTTTTAAATAAAAATGTGGTTGATTATCAAAGTGCTAAGGACTCAAATATTGAGCACTATGCAGCCTATTTCAAAATTATGCTAAAAGAAGGGGTATATTTACCACCATCACAATTTGAAACAATGTTTGTATCTTATGCACATAGCTATGATGATATTGAAAAAACTATAGATTCAATTAACAAAGCATTGAAAGGATTATAATGCAAGAAGCAATCATATTATTAGCACATGGAAGCAAAAAAAAATCTTCTGAAGAAGCTTTAGAAATTTTAATAGACAAAATAAAGAAAAAAACGCAAATAGACTTAATTTTTGGTGCTTTTTTACAGTTTTCTGAGAAAGATATGGAGTCAGTTATTGAAGAAATAATAAAAAAAGGTGTTAACTCTTTAAAGATTATTCCATTATTTTTGTTTGATGGAGTACATGTTACCGAAGATATACCAGAAAAACTATCAAGAATTACTTCTACATATCCTGAGGTTAAAATAAAGGTTAGTTCTAGTATTGGACCAGATGATAGAATAGCAGAAATTATTATTGACAGAATGAATACAATCTAATAAAAGTTTTAAATTAATTATGATTATTTTTTTTATTGAATTTATTGACAAAAAGGTTGTAATTGCTAAAATAGTCTAAAAAATTGCTAAAATAGTCTAAAATTAAATAGTATCTCTGCTTTAAGGTGCCTTGCAAAAGGAGAATAGGGAAGCTGGTGAAAGTCCAGCACGAGCCCATCGCTGTGAGTGAGGACGAAGCCCTGTTAAACCACTGGCTGTTGCTGGGAAGGGAAGGGTAGAGGATGATTCACGAGTCAGAAGACCTGCCTTAAAGTTTTGTACAAAATGGCAATTTTGTACAATTATAGAGGTTAAAAATGGGAAAATCTCTTAAGTTTCTTAAGAGATTTTTTTTATTATTAAGGAAAGGAGAAAAATGTCAGCAATAAAAGTAAAGTTAGTTGTTTTTTTATCTGTAGTATTTACTATTTTATTTCTACTACAGAAACCTCTTATAGCTATGCATATAATGGAAGGTTTTTTGCAGCCTAGATGGGCGATAGCTTGGGGTGTGGCCTGTGTTCCTTTTTTAGTAGTAGGGTTTATTACATTAAAAAAGAAGGTAACTATTTCATCAAAAAAACTTATTCTTTTTGCATTGAGTGGAGCATATGCATTTGTTTTATCTGCGCTTAAAATGCCATCGGTGACTGGCAGCTGTTCACACCCTACTGGTATGGGTTTAGGGGCAATTTTATTTGGTCCTTTTTTAATGTCTATTATAGGTGTAATAGTACTATTATTTCAAGCAATATTACTAGCTCACGGTGGATTAACAACTCTTGGTGCAAATACTTTTTCAATGGGTATCATTGGACCGTTGTTTTCATTTGGAATTTATAAGCTATTTAGAAAATTGAAAATTAATATAAGTATAAGTGTTTTTATAGCGGCGCTAATTGGTAACTTAATGACATATGTAACTACGTCACTTCAATTAGCACTTGCATATCCTGGTGAAAAGTTTACACAGACTTTTAGCAAATTTTTGGGGATTTTTGCAGTTACGCAAGTCCCACTTGCAACAATTGAAGGAATTTTAACAGTAGTTATATTTGGCATCCTTAAGAAATATAGTGAAGCTGAATTTTTGGATTTAAAGGTTATTTAAATTAAAGTTATAAAACAATTAATAAGGGAGGTTATTAAATTGTCTTTGTTTACTAAAAATTTAGTTTTAATAATAGTTGCAGTAATTATTTTAATTGTTCCTTTTATATTTGTTAGAAATGCTGCGTTCGAAGGAGCAGATGGTATTGCAGAAGAAGCAATCCTTGAAATCGATCAAAATTATAAGCAATGGGCAAAACCTTTAATAGAGTTACCAAGTGGTGAAATAGAATCTTTGTTATTTAGTCTTCAAGCAGCAATAGGTTCAGGAATAATTTTTTTTATTATAGGTAGAATTACAGCTAAATCCAAAGATAATTATAATACAAAAAATGTTGAAAATAAATGAAATTGCTTATAATTCAAAAATAGGTAAATTAGATCCAATTGCAAAGTTAATTTTTGGGTTATCTTCAATAGTTATGTGCTTGGTTGCAAATTCGTTATTATCGTCGATATTGGTAATATTAACTATGTCAATAATTACCATATTTATGTCTAAAATTAGCCTGAAAAGTTATATAAGATTTATGAGTATTCCACTGGGCTTTTTGTTTACAGCAATTTTGGTAATTTTAATAAAAAGATATCCTTTAGGCTATGATGTAATTATTGGTATAAAACTTGGCAATGTGATATATGGCGCTGATAAAAATTCTATGATTTTTAGTATTGGGATATTATTACGATCACTAGGTGTGTTATGCTCAATGTATTTTATTACATTAAATACCACTATAAATGATCTTTTGGTAGCTTTTAAACGTCTTCGTATCCCTGTTATCATTATTTCTTTAATGGAAATGTTCTATCGTTATATATTTGTATTATTAGAAGAAGCTCAAAGAATGTATGTTGCCCAAGCTTCTAGAAATGGTTACAGTGGTTTTAGAAATTCTATAAAATCTTTGGGTAATTTATCTGCTTTGCTTTTTATCAGATCATATATTAGATGTGATAAAATATTTATTAGTCTTGAGTCAAGAGGATATAATATTGAAAGAAGATTTATATTTAAAAGCTATGTTTTCAATAAAAAATGGATTATTTGGTCTGTAATATTTTCTTGTGCAATTTTGTTTACTGCATATGCTGAAAGAAGATGGTTATTATGAATATTATCCAAACAAATAATCTTTCTTACAGTTATGATAATGAAAAAATGGCACTTGATAAAGTTTCAATTAAAATAAAAAAAGGTTCAGTAACGGCTTTTATTGGGGGTAATGGTTCGGGAAAATCAACGCTTTTTTTAAATCTTAATGGTGTATTAAAGCCAAAGTCTGGTGAAGTTTACTACTATGGTAAAAAAATAACATATAGTAAAGCTGAGCAAAAAGAGCTTAGAAAAAAAATAGGAATAGTATTTCAAGACCCAAATGACCAACTTTTTTCTGAAGATGTTTTTAGCGATATTACATTTGGACCACTAAACTTGGGAATGCCAGAAGATAAAATAAAAATAGTTGTTGATAAAATAATTGAGAAATTAAATATAGGTCATTTCAAAAATAAACCGATACATGCTTTAAGTTTTGGGGAAAAAAAGAGAGTTGCCATTGCTGGTGTTTTAGCTATGGAACCAGAAATTTTAATTCTTGATGAACTAACTGCCGGACTTGATCCATCAGGAGTTAGTGATACTCTTAAACTTATGTTGAAATTAAAAAACGAAAATAATCTTACCATATTGTTATCAACTCATGATATGGACATAGTAGCACTATATTGTGATTATGTTTATGTTTTAAATAATGGTAGGGTCGTGCTTGAAGGAACATTTAGAAATTTAGTGGAAAAAGCTAAAGAAATTCGTATGTATTCTTTAAGATTACCAAGACTTGCGCACTTAATGGAAATTTTAACTAAAAAGGATAAAATTCCTGTTGATTGTACTGCTGCTACAATATCGGAAGTAAGACAATGTATAAAAGTTTTATTGCAAAAAACTAAATTCATTAGAAGTGAATAATATTTCTTATGGATAATATTATTAAGAATCTTGTTATTATTGGAACAGGTCCATGCAGTAATAAATATTTATTTCCTGAGGCAATGAGAGCAATAAAAGAAGCTGATGTATTAGCTGGTTCAGAAAAAATCCTATCATGGTTTTCAGATTTAGGTAAAAATACATTAATTTATAAAGGTGACTTTGAATCCTGGATAATAGAAGTTAAAAAGCTTTTAGAAAAAATGAAAGTTGCTGTTCTTGTCTCTGGAGACCCTGGTTTTTTTAGTCTTGCAGATAAAATATTAGATTATTTTAAGCCTAATATACCTTTTATTATACCTAATGTTAGTTCTCTGCAATTAGCAAGTGCGCGTGGTGGTTTTTCATGGGCTAATCTTAAAGTCAAAAGCTTACATGGAAGAGATAAAAATCTTTTATTTACTCTTGATGATTTAGATAAGTTTGCAGTTCTTATAGATAAAAAAATTACTGGTACTAAAATATATAAATGCCTTAAAAAACTCAATCATAATGATAGAGAAATACAAATATTTTCTAATCTTGGTTCTGAAAATGAAAAAATTTTAAAACTTAATTCAAGTGAATTATTAAATATAGATATTTTCCCAAATTCGATAATTATTTTTTCTGAAATGCGCACCCTTCCAAAGAAGTTTTATGGTATAGGAGTGGGAATAGGGGGTGAAAACATGCTTGTTAGAAAAGCATTACAGGTAATAAAACGGGCTGATGTGGTGGTTATTCCTCGAGCAAAAGGTTCAATCGAAAGCAAAGCAATTATAAATTTACAAAATGAGGCAGATTTTAGAGGAAAAATTGAAGAGGTAGTATTTAATATGTCTACTGATAAAAAAGTTCTTATGGATTTTTATGAAAATTTATCTATAAAAATATATAAATTGATACAAAAGGGCTTAAAAGTAGCATATCTAACAATAGGAGATCCAGTGATTTACAGCACATATTGCTATCTCTTATATTTTATGAAAAGTAAATTGCCTAATAAAGAGATAGAAACTATTCCTGGTATTAATTCATTTTCTTTTGCAGCTGCTAATTTAAATGAAACTCTTTTATGTGGAAATGAAAAAATGGCAATATTGCCTTGTAATAAAACAGAAGGTTATGAAAAAATTTTAAATTGTTTTGATACTGTAATTTTAATGAAAATAGGGAAAAATTTAAAAAAAGTAATTAAAATTATAAAAGACGCTAATAGAACTGAAGAAGCTTTAGTTTTTTCAAATATGGGGTTATTGAATGAAGAAATAGGCGTTCCTCTCGATAAAGTAGATGAAAACTCTAATGGCTATTTTACCACTATAATAATCAAGAGAAAAAGGAATTGGTAAGTTTTGTTTAAAATAATTACCTTCACTGAGCATGGGTTAAAAGTAGCAAGTATGTTAACTCTTAAGGACGAAACAATTTTGTATTATTTTGGCAGCAAGGTAATATCAATTAAAGATTTTAAAAGCATTGAAAATATAAATGTTAAAAATATAAATGGAAATATCAATGTAAATACCCAAGGAGCCAATGTAAATACCTCCGCAAATATAAATGGTAATATAAATAAAAATATAAATGATAATATTAAAACAGAAGTCTATTTAAAAGATTGTATTAAAGAAGCTTTTTATAAAAAGCAAGGGCTTATTTTTATATCTGCTTGCGGTATAGCTGTTAGGTTGATTGCACCACATTTGAAAAATAAAAAAACAGATATACCTGTAGTTGTAATTGATGATGGAGGTCATTATGTTATTTCTTTACTTTCTGGACATGAAGGTGGAGCAAATAAGCTTGCATCTGAAATAGCTGCAAATTTGAAAATAGATAGTATTATAACAACTGGTACTGAATCTACTAAAAATCTTATTATAGGTATTGGTTATAGAAAAAATACTTCACATTTATTAATAGAAAAAGCAGTACTTTCAGTGATGAGCTTTAATAATTTAAATATTAAAGACGTGCGTATTATTTCTACAGTAGATATAAAAGCAAAAGATTTAAATTTAAAAAAATTTGCAATAAATTTTGGGTTGCAAATAAAATACATAGAGAGAAATAAAATACAAGCAGTAGAGCATAATTATAATTTTTCCAAAATTGTCAAAAAAAATATAAATGTGGGTAATGTATGCGAAGCAGCAGCTATTCTTGGTGGAATAAGAACGGAATTAATTGTTCCCAAAACGATATTTCAGAGCAAAGTGGCAGTAGCCATTGCAAGGGAAAAATATTTGTGGGAGGCATAGGGCCTGGAATAATGGATTTAGTATCACCTATGCTGGTAAAAACAATAGAAAAGAGCGATATTATTATTGGTTATAAAAAATATTTAGGGCTAATTGATAAAAGATTACTACAAGGAAAAGAAATAAAAAGCTTTAACATGCAAAAAGAAGTTGAAAGGGCTAAATTTGCAGTAAGTAAAGCTTTGGAAGGAAAGGTTGTCACAGTTGTTAGCAGTGGAGACCCTGGTGTGTATGGAATGGCATCTTTAGTTATTGAAGAAGCTGTAAAATCGAAGGTAGAAGTTGAAGTTATTCCTGGAATAACAGCTGCACTTGCGGCGGCTTCTTTACTTGGATCTCCGCTAACGCTAGATTTTGCGGTTATTAGCCTCAGTGATATTCTTGTCACATGGGAAAGTATTGAAAACAAACTTAAAGCATTATCTTTAGCAGATATAGTTATTGTCATATATAATCCTGCTAGCAGCAAACGACGTTGGCAATTACAAGCTGCAGTTGACATTATTTTAGAAAATCGAAAAAGTACAACACCAACTGGTATTGTTAAGAATTGTTATAGAAATTCCCAAGAGGTTATAATTACTGAATTAGCACGTTTAAAAGATTACGATATTGATATGAATACCATAATAATAATAGGTAATTCTGAAACTATAATATTAGATGGGATGATGATTAATCCAAGAGGTTATAAAAAATGATTTTTTTGCTTTCTGGCACAAAAAACGGAAATGAACTTGCTGAAAAATTGCTTGAGAAGGGATACAAAATATTATTAAGCTTTGCAACAGATATTAATAGCGAATATGTAGAATTTTTGAAAAGTTTATATAAAGATTTTCTATTTGTAAATTATAAAAAGCTTGATTTTAACCTTATGTTAGATTACATTGAAAAATTTAAAATAGAATGGCTAATTGATGCCACTCATCCTTTTTCAATTGAGGTAACAAAAAATGCAATAAATGCATCAAAAAAAAAGAAAATAAAATACATAAGGTATGAAAGAGAAGAAGTAAATTTGCTATCAAAAAATCATAAGAATTTTAATAAGCTTTTATTAGAAAAAAATAGTTATTCCTATAATAATATTAATAGTAAATATAAAAGCAATATTGTATATTTAAATAGCTTTAAGGAGGCAGCTCGTTTTCTAGAAAAAAAGAAAGAGTATAATGTTTTTTTTACAATTGGAGTTAAAAATTTAGATTTTTTTAGAAAAACACTTGAAGATAAAAATAGAAAAGTCTTTGTAAAAGTCCTTCCAATATTAAAAAGCTTAAATAAATGTAATGAGTTAGGAATTAAAATTAGTCAAATTATTGCCTGCTATCAGCCGTGGGGTGTCAAAATGATAAAAAGTTTTATTGAGGAAAATAGCATAGATATTATTGTAACAAAGCAAAGTGGCAAAGTGGGCGGAGAAGATGCAAAAATATTAGCAGCTTTGGAAACTGGTACAAAAATTTTAATAATAAAAAGACCTATTCTAGAGTATCCAGAAGTTTATTATAATGTTAATGATATAATAGAAAGACTTAACAAAAAAATATAAAACAATATGATATCATAATAAACAAGTCGAACTCATTTTCAATTTCTGTGTTGCTTCCTTTTAATACTTCATTTTTTATCTTGTCAGGAGCTGACTTTAGCCTATAGGCAAATTTGTATGAGTGACCCTTATCTGTAATATCCTTTAAGTTAACTTTGAAGGCAATGCCCTTGTCTGAAACTATTATTACCCTTCTTATTCCAAACCGCTTATCGAGGGATTCTAGGGCAGAAGGCAGTGTCTTTTCGTAAAAAATATTTTTGAAAACCCATATTCTTTTAGGTCATCGTGTCTTACAGACGAATCCTCAATGGTAAAATAAATTCCATACCTTATGGTCATGAAAATTCCATAGTGTAGATTCTTAATTAAACAGTAATTTAGTTATGCTAAAATCCTTTACAGGTACACTTTAAGAAGAAAGAAAGATGTTAGCAGTTGCAATGTATACACAAGTAAAAACACTATGAAAGATATCAAAAAACAAAACAGAGTTTGTCAAAACTGACTGGCCATGACTTTAAAGACAGTTTAAAAAGTAATAAAAAACTTAGAGAAAAAAGCTTTCCTACCAGTATACAAACCAAGAGGTAGTTTAATTGATAACTATAGACAAAAAGTTCTTTAAGCTTTTTAAAAAGATTTAAGTAAAGTTATAATCCATGAAGAAATTGTAAAAGATGGCTTTATAGGCTTAATATCCTACTGTAAGGCGTTATGTAGCCAAGTTAAAGACAAAAGATAATATTTTTATTAGAATTCATACATAGCAAGGCTGAAAAGCTAAAGAAGCGATTTTTTATATCTTGTATAAAAGGATAAAGTGGAACTTATTGGGCCATCTTGTAAAAAGCTTTTAATAAGATAATTGACTCGCAGCCAAAGCACTTAATAAGAACAATTAAAGAAAATACTTTTACTTACTAATTTTATTTTGCCGATATAGCAAGTCAGTGTGCAAGACTGC
>CAYLWJ010000002.1:0-3775 GCA_964387355.1 uncultured Actinomycetota bacterium
AGTTATCACTGTCTATATCTGTTGCATCTACCCATACATCTACTGTTGAGTTACAAATTACTGGGTTATCTGATACAGAAATTGAGTTTATAACAGGGTTATGGTTTTGACCAGAGCCAGATATGTTTGCTTGCTTCCTTCTTTGTTCTGCAGTCTTTGTAAGCATTGCACACTGGTTACATATTGCAGATAAACAAAAGATAAGAGCTGTAGTAAGTATTGCAAGAATTATAAATAGCTTTGCTTTGGTTTTATTTTTTAATGTATTTAATGTGTTTGGTTTCATTTTACCCCTCACTATTTATTATTTTAAATGTTTATAAATGCACAAATTAAAAAAACTTATGTTAAACATTTAGTAAAATTTGTTGTAAAAAACAATTAAAAAACTTAAAGTTTTTATGATAAAGAATAGATTGGAGCAGTTATTTATTAACTATCGTTTAGTCAAATTCATTATTATACTTATAAATATTTATATCTAGTTTATTGTTATATCTAGTTTTTTTATTTATAAATAATTTTGACTTATTCCCTCCATAACTTGGTTATTAATTTTTTATTTTAATAAAGATTATTATTTTTTCAAGATGTTGAATTGTATAAACAATCAACAAAAGATTTTTTAAAAATCTTGCATGGTGTAACTCCGAAGAGAAACCATGGAAGAAAAAGCCTATTAAGGATATAGATAATTTAGACTATTTTTTCTTATTTTTATGAATAACTATTTTCTTGGTTTTTGGGCAAACTCGAGACATAAAATTTGTGTTTTTTTAACTAATCCATATATTCACAGCAGCATTTTCCTGTGAATTTACAATCTAGCAACCAGATCGTCAAGCATTATTACTTTAACACCCTTACCATTTACCTTTAAAAACTTAGCATCGTTTGTTACTAAAAAGCTAGATTTAGTTTTAATAGCAGTTGCAATAATAATAGAATCTGCAAGTCCCATACCTGTTTCTGAACGAATATGAGCTGCTAATTCTGATATATTGTATGTAAAATCAACAATACTAATAAAAGGATTGTTCTGTATAAAATCTTTAAAAGTTTTTTCCAAATTAGGTTTTTTACGCTTTAAAAGTCCAACCAGAACCTCTGTAAAACTTACTATACTTAAAAAAATTTTAGAATTTTTTACACCGATATTATTTAATATCTCTGCTGTAATATCTGAATACGGTTTAATATCTTCAAAATGATATATTAAAAAAGAAGTGTCTATTAAAATAGTGTTTTGTGAATTTAGCTTGTTTATTAATTCTAATAAATTCTGTTCCAACTATCTCGTTCCTTATTTATATATTTGTCTATTTCTTTTCTAGTGCTGCCCCAAACACCTTTAAGTAGGCCCCTTGTTAACGTCCCTAATTTATTTGCCGGTATTAGTATTACTCTATCTTGACTAGAATCAAGATAAATTGAAAGAATTGAATTTTCCTCAAGGTTTAAGCTTTTGCGTATATAATTAGGTATTACTATTTGGCCTTTTTTTCCAACTCTTACAGAATTTATTAATTTCATACAGAATCACCATAAGTATAATAATTCAAAGTTAGTATGAAGTCAAGTGATTTCAGATGCCGATAATGGTAAGCTCTTCAAGAATTTTTATTTGAGTATAGGGGTCTTTTCCCCATATTTTTTCAAAAAAATAGTTTCCTTGCAGCAAGTCTCTTCCAACTGGAAGGGAATTGGGAAGTAGGTTTTCAAATTTAATTGCATCAAGTAATGCCTTTTCTATTGCTGTTATATCATTTGATGTTAATATTCCAATATCAGGAACTAATGATGGAGTTGAAAATTCCCAGCAGTTACAAAGCATTGTTATATTAAGAAGTACATTTATAAAATAAACACTATCCTTTGAAAAAGTATTGAGAATTTCCTTTGCGACTAATGCAATTCATTTCTGAAAGTCAACAAATCCTTTTGATAAAAATGTAAGTGCACCTGTTGGGCAGATTTCAACACAGTGCTGGCAGTAAGTGCAGTTATGAAAAAATAATTGATATTTTCCTTTATCATTAAATTTATTTACCTTGTAGTGGCATTCCTCTATGCATCTTTCACAGTGGTTGCATAACTCCTCATTCCATTCAATACCTCCCTCGGGTATACATCGGTAATGAATACATTTCCATCTGCATTCTTTAAAGCCTCGACTAAAATTCTAACAAAAATGGGATGGATTGTAGTGTATCCAAGACCCCCGCCAAGATGCATTTTTATACCAACTGATCTTTTCTCAACCATTTCTTTTAAGGGTAAAGTCTCAAGCATTCTTTTTAAATTTTGCAGGAAGGGTTGTCTCCTTTGTAAGGCTGTCAAACTTGACCGATGCAAATTTTACTATTGATTTTTTTATTGGCCTGCCTTTCAGGTTGTTATTGTTTTAGTTTTATTAATATTATTTGGTAACATAATGGCAAATGTTACTATTATTTTTGTTTACTTTTGTTATTTCTATTTTTTATACTACTTAATAATTATTGCTTGCTGAGTAATTGATTAATATTTAAGTATTTAAATATTCAAAAATGTAAAAATTTAAATACATTAATGCCAACTTGATTTTATATATTTTAAGAAATCTTTGGTTTTCAAGTTATATTCAAACCTTTTATAAATTCAAAAAATTTATATTATGTAAGACAATAATTATTAGTATGCCATAATTAAAATATCAAAAAAAACAAAATGCAAAATGTACTTTTATACATCGATAATTTTTCTTTGGTTAACTAATTTCTTAAAAAAAGAAGATATAAATGTATTTATATCTGTAACTACTTTTTTTATTTAATCTTCATATTGGAATTCAACTGTTAATGTAATATTCTCATCATTTATTATGTAATAGTTATTCTCGTCATCAGGTCCTTTTTTATCAAGCCCAAGTTTTATCTGATACCAAAAATAATTATCTGACATGTTATTTATTGTTTGCTGTAGTGTATCTTTGAGTTGAGCAGTTTGTAAAGTTAAATTGCTGCCATTCCTAATTTGAGAAGTTTGAAAAGAACCTATAATTATTCCGCCGTAATCATTATAATCATCGGCATCTAAAAACCCAAATTTATGTGCTTTAACATCTATTCTTGAAGCAAAACTATATGGGGTACCCATAACTAGTACGTTGTCTATGTTTAAGGTAGCATTTGTAATAGTTACTTGGCCAAGTCCTCTAAATCTACTTAAGTCAAAGCTTAGATAACATTTAATAAACGTTGTATCTATATTATCACCAACCGCAAGAATCTTACTACCAATTGAAAACGCAAAATTATCTGGGGAAAAGTAAATACAACTTACAAATATTGATCCATTTTCTCTTTTACTAATTACACCAGTATTACCGGCACTTGTCCCCTTACTGGGAAAATCATATAAGCTTGTATCTGCATACTCTCCCAAATCTACAGGAAGTATAGCCGAGTCTGTTATTATCTGTGTCTGAGAAGTCGAGCTTTCAGAACCAGATGAACTCTGAGAGCCAGATTCATTCTGAGATTGATTGCCTTGTGACTGGGAGTTATCTTGAGAGCTTGATTCACTTTGCAAACTACCTTGAGATTGACCTTGTGATACTACAGCTACATCTATTGCACCTTCAGCATAACCGCCTCTTTGGTCAACTACACCTACCATTATCTTTACAGATGTTGGACTTGATGGGGCTTTAAATGTTGTATGTGAACTATCTACTGCATTTATTGTTGCATTTCCACCTGATATAGCCCATTTATATGTTAAGTTATCACTG
>CAYLWJ010000003.1:0-34799 GCA_964387355.1 uncultured Actinomycetota bacterium
TTATTATTATTGTTGTTGTTGTTGTTGTTACATTATACCGTAATTGTTCCTTATAATTATTGAGCTTGTTTGTTTAGCCTTTTTTTGTGCCTTTAATTTATTATTATTTTATTCTAATTTTATTCTATTAGCTCTTTTAACTGCTGCAGTTTATATAACCTCTGATAAATATCACACTTTTTAATTAATTCTTTGTGGCTACCTTTATCTATAATTTGCCCACTATCTAAAACCAGTATTAAGTCAGCTTCTTTAATTGTTGATATTCTATGAGAAATTATTATTGTAGTTACATCTTTAGTTACTTTTTTTAAATCTTGTAAAATTAGTTCCTCAGTTTGAGTGTCAATGCTTGAAAATGAATCATCTAATATAAGTATACTTGGTTTTATTATTAATGCTCTTGCAATTGCAAGTCTTTGTTTTTGACCCCCTGAAAGCATAATACCCCTTTCACCAACTAGAGTGTCATATCCGTTTGGGAAAGTCTCAACATCTTCATGGAGGTGAGCTATTTTTGATGCGCTAATTATTAACTGCTCAATTTCTTGCTCGCTAAGACCATTAGAAATAAAATACTCTTCTTTTCCATAAATAATATTTTCTTTAATAGTTTTTGAAAAAATAAAAACATCCTGAGTTACATATCCTATATTTTCTCGCAGCATCTTAACTGGAATTAATTCAATTGGGATTTTGGCAAGGTTTTCTTTTACAGTTTTTACAATTGTAATTTTTCCTTTTTGTGGCTCATATAATCTAGGTATCAAATTTACAAGTGCAGTTTTTCCTGAACCTGTAAAGCCAACTATTCCAACTTTTGACTTAAATGGAATTTCAACATTTATATTTTTTAATACCCAGTCTTTCTGGTTTTCTAAAAATTTAAAATAAACACCTTCAAAATTTATATCACCTTCAATATTTGTATATAATTTGTCTAAATTTTTATAGTAAAATTTGTCTGTATTTTTATCTTTTTTATTTGTATCTATATCTGTATCTAAACCTAATTTTATGTCTGAATCTAAGTCTGCACTCGTATTAGAACTATCAATTAAATTTTTAGCTTCTAATTTAGGCTTAATATTAAATATATTATTTATTCTTCCCATAGAAACTTCCCCGCGCTGAACTAAGTTTATTACCCAGCCAAGAGAGATTAGAGGCCATGTTATTGAAATAATGTAAGCGCTAAATTGGACAAACTGCCCTAATGTTAAATTGTTTGAAATTACCTGTCTTCCTCCTACCAATAAAACAACAAGAGAGCCTATGCCGCCAATAAAAATCATTGATGACCAGAAAATGCTTCTTACCATTGCAAGAGACATGTTTTTTGCAATGTATTCTTTGTTTAACTTTGAAAAAAGGCTAATTTCTTTTTCTTCTTGAGCAAAGGATTTTACAACTTTAATTCCTGCCAAGTTTTCCTGTGTTCGCCCAGAGATATACGCATAATGCTCTTGAGAGGCTTTAAATCTTTGATGTAGCATTGCATTTAATCTGCTAACTATTATTGGAAGCAGCGGCACAGCAATAAGTGTATATAAGGTTAACTTTACATTTATAAAAAACATTACAATAAGGGTTGATATGAAAATAAAAGTTGTATTAAATAAATTTAAAAGCCCTGGTCCTAAAAAGTTTCTTACAGCATCAAGGTCATTTGTAATAAGTGCCATAATACTTCCTGTTTTATTGTTCAGAAAAAAAGCGGGATCCAAAGTTTGTATATGTGAAAATAAGTCTTTTCTTATATCATATTCAATTTTTCTTGATACCCCAATTAAAAGGCGTCTCATATAAAATCTAAAAATTCCTGCAATTGCCGAAACAGTTAAAAGCATTCCTGCAAAAATTAAAAGCTTAGTTGAAATAGGAAGTGGTAAAATAAGCTTTTCAAGATAAGATGAAAAAGAAAAAAATGATGTAGAATCAGTAGAAAGGCTGTTTTGGGAATTAAAGACAAGGTTGTTTTGCTGCAGATGTATGCCGTAATCTTTTATACTGTCAATTGAAATTTTTATAATCCAGGGTATAGCTAAATATGAGATATTTTGAAGTAAAATGTAAAAGATGCTTAAAATAAGGCTTAATTTATGTTTTTTAAAATATTTGTTTAAAGTCAGTAAATTTTTAATTTAAATTCTCCTTACCTAAAAACCTATCTTAACTTTTTTATATCCATATTTACACTCCTGCACACACACACATATATATATATATTAATATCTATGTTATGCCTATGTCTTTGTCTATACCTATTTATATATTAGATGAATGATATATTTTTTTATTTTGCATTTCAATTTTTATTTACCGTTATTTAATGTTATTTACCATTATTTACCATTGTTTAACATAGCAAATAAAAAATCTGCTCAGTTATTTTATTTTTGAAATTAGATTAAAGGTATTTTTTAGGATTGATATAAAAAGTATTTAAATTAAACCTAGCCTTTTTCTAAGTTCATCAGGATTGAAGTATTTCTGAAGATAAGCACCGCTAGAAAGATCGCCGCCAATTTGAATATCAGCATCTCTAGTAATATTGGCTTCTTTTTCCATGTTTTTTAGATCATGTAGATATCTGTTTTCATAATCTTCAATTAAATTTTCTACCTTTTTTCTTCCTTCTTTTGTTTTTATAGCTTCAAGTGGAGTAATATTTCCAAGTGCAGGTATTTTTGTATTTAACCATTCATTATAATAATTTTCCCACCACTTAAGTGCAAACTCTTCTAATGCTTCTTGAGGAATTTCAACTTTTTCTTCCTTTATTTTTTTACTCTTTTTAGCCTTAGTTTTGTCTTTTTCATTGTCTTTTGAGTATTTTTCTATTAATTTTTCAGGATTAGTATAACTAGTTTTTACAAAATCCATTGGTAAATTTTTTATTTTTTTCTTCCATCTTTCAAGACGCTCTCGTGAGTTTGTTTCGAATATCAACTTATTGTTATAAATAAAAATTGTTCCTAATATAGTGTCTTTTTCATTTAACCAGTGTAGAACTGCTTCTTTCTCAGTATCTTCAACAATTTCAATGTTTTTTAATTTTATAATAAGATTTTTTATCTCATCTCTATTATTTATTTTATAAGTAGTTTTTGAAAAAATTATTTCTTCTTTGTCATAGTTTACTAGTTTTGGCAATGGAGCTGATATTAAATGATAAAAATAATCAACAGCTACTAAATATAATACCATCGGGAAAGCTTTAAAAATCTCTGGGTAATTTGTTTTCTTTGAAAATAAAAATTTATATATTTTTTTATAAATTGCGCTATAGCTTTTTATTAACTCAAGCAATGTTTTTACATGTAGTGGTTGGAAAATTACTGATGGAGTTCCTTCCAATACATAATATATATCATTTAAATTTTGAGTATAAGGTAGTAATATTCCACAAAAAATATCATGCTTTACAACATATTCAGATAAAAGTCTATCAAGAAGTTTATATCTATTTTTTGTAAAAATATCCTCAATTAAGGTAATAGGACAACCTAAAATTTCTTTTTCACCTGTTGATATATCTACATCTATTACTTTAAAAAATCCAGGAATTGATTCCTTTATTGAATTTAAAAATTTTTTCTCTTCTTCTGAGAATTTATTTGGAAAATTAACTAGGCAATATTTCCATAGATAATTATCTTCAATAATTTTATAATCTGTTGATGTCTTATTTGCATCAGTCTTATTTGCATTACCTAGTAAATCCTTCACATTTAATTTAAAACCAAAGCTGTCTATAATTTCTGAATCTTCATCAAGTGTGCTTTTGTCAGTGCTACTTTTATATTTATTTTTATTTTTATTTTTGTCTTTGTAATTATTGTCTAGATTATCGGCAATAATTGCATCTTCTTCAAAGCGGTCTGCCTCAAAAATTGGATAACCAAAAATTGTGAAATGAAAAGATGCATTTTTAATAAAATTGTCAAAATCATCTGCATTTCTTAAATTTTTACTCTCTTCAGGTTCAAATAATAAAAAGTCGAGAAGGTAAAAACCAGGGTCTAGCTTATTAATGTTTAATTCTTCAATACCCAGTTTGTAAGCTTTTATGCATGCACTGCTTCTTATTTCTAAGTATTTATTATACTTATATTTAGCAATGTTTATTTCTTCGGATTTTGAAAGACAGCAATTTTTATATTTTTTGCCGCTACCGCAAGGACAAGGGTCATTTCTTCCTATAGTTTTCATGCCTTTATTTTATCAAATAATAACTTTAATTAAACTATAATTTAAATAATTTTAGTATTTATTTAAATATTTTAAATTTTAAATGATTTTCCAAGCATCAAGAATTTATTTTTGAAATTTTTTGTATTTTTGGTTTTAAAAAATTCAAAAGAGATAAAAAAAGCCCGACTATTGGTTGTTTATTTATCTATCTAAATAAAAATTTATCGTCTTTATTAATTGATACTTAGTTTAATTGATAATAAAATAGGTTAAATAAATAAATTTGTTTGTAAAAATAAAATTTTAGATTGGAGGAAGCCTTGAAATATTTACTTGGAATGGATATTGGTACAAGCTCTACAAGAGCAATAATTATTGATCAAAATGGCAAATTAATTGCATCTGCAAGTAGCGATTACCCATTAATTACACCAAAACCAGGCTGGGCTGAACAAAATCCCCAGGATTGGTGGGATGCATCTATTAAAGTAATTAAAAAAGTGCTTCAAGATTCAAAAGTAGATCCAAAGGATATTGCTGGTATTGGTCCTTCAGGCCAAATGCATGGCAGTGTTTTTATTGATAAAAATGGCGATGTAATTAGACCTGCAATACTATGGTGTGACCAGAGAACACAACCACAGTGTGATGAAATTTATAATACCTTTGGCTATGAAGGATATATAAAGCTTTCATTTAATAAAGCATTAACAGGTTTTACTGCGCCAAAAATACTATGGCTTAGAGAAAATGAACCGCAAAATTATGAAAAAATATATAAAGTTATTCTGCCAAAAGATTATATAAGGTTTAGGCTATCTGGTGTTTTTGCCACTGAAGTCTCAGATGCATCTGGAACAGGGCTGTTAGATATAAAAAAAAGAAACTGGTCTGATGAAATTATTGAAGGCTTAAAAATTAAAAAAGATATACTTCCAGAGTGCTTTGAATCATATGAAGTAACTGCAAAAGTTAGCAAAGAAGCTGCCAGCCTTACAGGTCTTATTGAAGGCACTCCTATTGTAGGGGGAGCAGGTGATCAGCCTGGTGGAGCGGTTGGCTCTGGTATTGTTAAACCAGGATTAATTTCAGATTATATAGGAACATCAGGAGTTGTATTTTGTTATTGTGATGAACCAGTTTATGACAGTGAAGGAAGGCTTCATTCTTTTTGTCATGCAGTTCCTGGAAAATGGTTTTTAATGGGTGTTACTTTATCTGCAGCAGGTTCTTTAAAATGGTATAACGACTGCTTTGGACCAAGCGAGGCCATAAAAAAGAAATATCCTGATATGAAAAAATATAAACTTTTAGATAAACAGGCTGAAAATGTAAGTTGTGGTTCTGATGGGCTGATATTTTTGCCATACCTAACAGGGGAAAGAACACCACATGCAGATCCTCATGCAAGAGGTGTATTTTTTGGAATATCTTATGTACATGGCCAAGACCACTTTGTTAGAGCAATACTAGAAGGAGTTGCTTTTAGTCAATATGACTGCTTAAGACTAATGCAGCAGGTCGGTGTAAAGTCAGATAAAGTTATATTATTTGGTGGAGGAGCAGCAAGTCATATATGGAAACAAATAATTGCAGATGTTTTTGGTCTTAAAATTGCAACTTTAAATGTTGAAGAAGGTCCTTCTTACGGTGGGGCACTGCTTGCAGGCGTAGGTTGTGGAATTTATAGTTCTGTTCAAGAAGCAACTGATAAGATTATAAAAGAAAAGGAAGAAATTTTACCAAATGAAGAAAACTTTAAGAAATACTCTAAAATATATGAAATTTATAGATCTATTTATAAAGACTTAAAAGATGACTTTGCTAAATTAGCTTTGTTGAATTAAAATTGCTAAATTAGCATTGCTAAATTAACCAAAGTAAATTAACAAAAATAAGTCAGCACAAATATATTAAATTATGATAGGTTATTTCTTAGATATATTTCTTGAGTACTTTAGTGAAAATTTTAAATGATATTATTATTTAGAGGATATATTAGATGAAGTGTTGATAATGTTGATATTTAGGATACCTTATAGTAAATGTCTATAATTTTGCAATTTGTGACATATAACATTGTAAAGGAGTGCAAATGAGTTTAAAAAATACAAAATCATCGGATATTTTACCTGATGTTTTAAATGTTTTTTCCGATAGAGTTTTAAGATTAGAAGAAAGTCCCACTTTTGCTCTTGAACAAAAAGTAGATAAAATTGACAGTCTGTTAAAAAATGAAGGAAATTATGTTGTAAGATTTGGCATAGGCCAGCCGGATTTTAACACTCCACAAAATGTAAAGGATGCTGCAAAAAAAGCGATAGATGAAAATAAAACTAAATACACGGCTTCAACAGGTATAAAAGAATTAAAAGAGGCAATTGTTGAGAAATTAAAAAGAGATAATAATCTTGAATATAATATTGAAAATATTTTTGTTGGAAATGGAGGAAAACAAGTTTTAGATGTTATTATGAGGACGTTTTTAAACCCAGGTGATATTGTATTAGTTCCAAGACCTTATTGGGTTAGCTATACCCAGCAGGTATTGCTTTCAGATGGAAGACCTGTTGAGGTTGATTTTAACCAAGATTTAAAACTAGACATAGCTCATCTTAAAAAAATTATCACACAATATGGTAAAAAGATAAAATTACTAATTTTAAATAGTCCTAACAATCCAAGTGGGGTTGTTTATACAAAAAAAGAACTGGAGGAAATAGCTGAAATATGTGTTAAAAATAAT
Organism: uncultured Actinomycetota bacterium; assembly: GCA_964387355.1. Lineage (GTDB taxonomy): Bacteria > Actinomycetota > Humimicrobiia > Humimicrobiales > Humimicrobiaceae > Calidifonticultor. The sequence goes on from CAYLWJ010000003.1 coordinate 6,944, forward strand.
ATTTACGTTGTATCAGATGAGGTTTATGAGAAATTTGTTTTTGGTGATGCTAAGCACTTTAGCATAGCCAGTTTTGGAAGTGATATAAAATCCATTACTATAACAGTAAATGCTGTTTCAAAAACTTATGCAATGACTGGCTGGAGAATTGGTTATATTGCAGCGGAAAAAGAAATTATTTCTCAAATGACTAAAATTCAAGACCAGACTACTTCAAACCCATCTACTCCTGCTCAGTGGGCAGCTGTTGAAGCTGTTTTAGGTAATCAGTCATCAGTTGAAATAATGAGAAGAGAATATGAAAAAAGACGAGACTATATTTATAACAGGTTAAAAAATATTGATGGAATAAAGTGTAATATGCCACAAGGTGCTTTTTATGTTTTCCCAGACGTGTCTAATTTTTATGGTTATTCTAATTTTTATGACGTAGAGATTAAAAATTCTTTTGATTTTTCTAGTTTGCTTCTTGAGAAAGCTTATGTTGCAGTTGTTCCAGGAGCTGCTTTTGGTGATGACAGATTTATAAGGATAAGTTATGCAACAACTATTGATAAGATTGAAGAGGGAATGAATAGACTAGAGAAGTTTTGTAAAAATTTGAAGTGAAATTAAAAATTATTTATTAAAGTTAAATTTAGCTAAATTTAGTTAAATTTAACTAAATTTAGCTAAATTATACTGGCTCATATTCTGTTTTATATACCTCAAATTTTCAAGAAAAATACAAAAATAAATAATTATTGATTATTGCTTTTCTGCGCTTAAGGTAATTTCACTTTAAGTGAAAAATATTTTTTATTTTTTTTAAAAAAATTATTTAAAAATACTTGACAAAATTATTTTTATTATTTAAAATTGCCGCAGATAATTAATTTAAAATTAGAATAATAAAATTTTGTAAATAAGAGTTTAGGCAAAAGCTTAAGTCTTGCTTAAGTAAAGTTTTAATCAAAGGCTGAGGCAAGGGATTAAGCCAAGACTGAAGCTAAAGCCGAGATAAAAGCTTAGGTAAAGTCTTAAGCTTTAGATGAGGCAAAGCTTAAGTAAAGACTTAAGTAAAAAATTAAGTAAAAAAGTAAGCTAAGGGGTAATTAAAGGGTTAGGTGATGAATATTGTTCAATGAGAAAGATAAAAGTTATCCAATTGAACTTGTTGCTGATTTTTTAGGAGTAAACAGCAGAACCCTTTATTATTACGAAAGGTTTAAACTTGTTTGTCCGTTAAGGAGGGGCAGAAAAAGGTATTATTCAAAAGAAGATATTCACTGGCTGGAGTATATAAGAGAATTAATGTATGAACAAGGTATGAACCTTCGTTCTATTATTATTCTTATTAAAAGGCGTGACAATGTGATTATGACTAGATGTCCGCAGGATGTTGCTGATTGTTTTAAAAATTATTTAATGAAAATTAAAGAAGATTAAAGAAATTAATTAAGCAAGTTTAAATATTTAAACTTTAAATTAAAAAATTAATTTAAACAAAAATTAAAAAAATTAATTTAGATAAAGATAAAAATAAAATTAAAAAATTATAAAAATTTAAAGGAAAGGGATGTTATAAATGGGAAAAGCAGTAGGAATTGATTTAGGAACAACAAACTCTTGTATAGCAGTAATGGAAGGAGGAAAGCCTGTTGTTATTACTAATAGTGAAGGCGGAAGAACAACTCCTTCAGTTGTTGCTATTACAAAAAAAGGTGAAAGGTTGGTGGGTCAGCTTGCAAAAAGACAGGCTGCTCTAAACCCGGAAAATACAATTTATTCAATTAAAAGATTTATTGGGCGTAAATACAGTGAAGTAGAAAGCGAAAGAAAGATAGTGTCCTATCAAGTGCTAGAGGGAAAAAATGGTTTGGCAGAGGTAAAACTGGCAGACAGAAATTATACGCCTGAAGAAATTTCTGCCATGATACTTCAGAAGTTAAAAGCTGATGCTGAATCATATCTTGGAACTGAAGTTACAGATGCTGTTATTACAGTTCCAGCATATTTTAATGATGCGCAAAGACAAGCTACAAAAAATGCAGGTAAAATTGCAGGTTTAAATGTTTTGCGTATCATTAACGAGCCGACAGCAGCATCACTTGCTTATGGTCTTGATAAGAAAAAGGAAGAAAAGATTCTAGTATTTGACCTTGGTGGCGGAACTTTTGATGTTTCAATACTTGAGGTTGGCGATGGTGTATTTGAAGTAAAAGCCAGCCATGGTGATATGCATCTTGGCGGTGATGATTATGATAACAGAATCATGAATTATATAGCAGATGAATTTAAAAGAGATCAAGGCATAGATTTGCGTCAGGACAGGCAAGCTCTTCAAAGGTTAATTGAGGCTTCAGAAAAAGCTAAAATTGAGCTGTCAACTGTTACTGAAACAACAATTAGCTTGCCTTTTATTACTGCTGATGCAAATGGGCCAAAACATCTTGAAACAAAACTTACTCGTGCAAAATTTGAGCAGCTTACTGCTGATTTAACAGAAAGATGTAAAGGACCAATGGAAAAGGCTTTAAAAGATTCTGGGTATAGGATTGAAGAAATTGATGAGGTTATTTTAGTTGGTGGTGCAACAAGGATGCCTGTAATACAAGAACTTGTTAAAAACTTTACAGGTAAAGAGCCAAACAAATCAGTTAACCCAGATGAAGTTGTTGCAGTTGGAGCTGCAATTCAAGCTGGTGTTTTAATGGGTGATGTTAAAGATATAGTTTTGCTTGATGTTACACCGCTCTCACTTGGTATTGAAACATTAGGCGGTGTTATGACTAAGTTAATTGAAAGAAACACCACTATTCCAACTAAAAGAAGTGAAATATTTACAACTGCTGCTGATAATCAGACAAGTGTTGACATCCATGTTCTTCAGGGTGAAAGAGAGATGGCAGCAGATAATAAGACAATTGGTAGATTTAGGCTTGATGGTATACCTCCTGCACCTAGAGGGATACCACAAATAGAAGTTACTTTTGATATAGACGCAAACGGTATTGTAAATGTAAGTGCTAAAGATATGGCAACAGGTAAAGAGCAGAAAATTACAATTACTGCAACTTCACATTTATCTGATGCTGAAATTGAAAGAATGGTTAATGAAGCAAAGGCTCATGCTGAAGAAGATAGAAGGAAAAGGGAGCTTGTTGATGCAAGAAATAAAGCTGACAGCCTAGCATATTCTGCTGAGAAGTTTTTAAAGGATATTCAGGATAAGGCTCCTGCAGATTTAAAGGCAAAAATTGAAGACCAGATAAAGGTTGTAAGAAAAGTTATGGAATCAGAAAATACAGCTGAAATTAATAAGGAAGTTGAAAAACTTCAGAAATTGCAAGAAGAATTATCAAGCAGACTATATGCACAGGCAGGCGGTGCTGGCGGTCCTGGAGCAGGAGCTGGCGCTGGTGCTGGTGGAGCATATACTGGTGGTCCAGGTGCAGGTGCCGGCAGCGGAGCATATGGTGCAGGCAGCTCTGCGGGAGCTTCTGCAGGTTCTGGCTCTGGTAATGGTACTGCTGGCGATGATGTTATAGACGCTGAGTTTGAAGCAAAAGACGAAAAATAATAAATAAAATATAAAATATAAATAATATAAATAATTAAACAAATAAACAAAATTAAATTAATGTAATAAATTAAAGTAATAAATATAAAAAATAATAAACAATAAAGGAACTCTTAGTTGAAAGGGGGAATGATTATGCCAATCGTAAGATGGGATCCATTTAGAGAACTTGTTCAGCTGAGAGATGAAATCGGCAGATGGTTTGAAGACATTGCAGAAAGAGATAAAGAAGAAAGAAGGTCAGCTGTTTGGACTCCAAGTGTTGATATCAAGGAGACTGAAAAAGAAGTTTTAATTAAAGCGGATCTTCCTGGGGTAAAAATGGAAGATATTGAGGTTTCAGTTGATGAAAATCAGCTTGTTATAAAAGGCGAAAGAAAATTTGAAAAGGAAGAAAAGGAAAAAGATTACCTCAGGATTGAAAGAAGTTACGGTTCATTTTACAGGTCCTTTGATATTGGAGTTCCAATTAAAGCTGACGAAGTTAAAGCTCATTATGCAGATGGTGTATTAGAGATTACTATACCAAAAGCCGAGGTTAAAAAACCTAAAAAGGTAGAAATCTCAGCTGGCAAGAAAGAAAATGAAAAAAACAAAGAAACTAAATAACTTAAATAACAAAATAAATAGTTATTAAACAAAAGTGTTCATAAAATACTGCCCATAGCATACAAGCTATGGGCAGATTTCTATAAATTTCTATAAATTAGGGTGAAAATTTATGGAGTATAAAGATTATTATAAAATCTTAGGGGTAAGTAAAAATGCAACTCAGGATGAGATAAAGAAAGCTTATAGAAAGCTTGCTAGGCAGTATCATCCTGATACAAACCCTGGAGACAAAAAAGCTGAAGAAAAGTTTAAGGAAATCGGGGAAGCTTATGAAGTATTAAAAGACCCCGAAAAAAGAGCTCGTTATGATCAGCTTGGCGCTAACTGGAAGCATTTTTCTCAAGCTGGAGCACAAGGCTGGCAAGGTTGGCCTGGCGCTGGTTCAGGACAATCATATTCATATAATTTTAGTGGAGGCAGTTTTGACTTTGGTGATTTAGGAAGCGGATTTTCTGAATTTTTTGAGATGTTTTTTGGGAAAGGTTCTGAGGACAGATTTTCAACGATATTTGGAAATATGGGAATGGGTCAAGCAGGTAGTCAAAGCTCATACCAAAGAACATCCTCAACTGGACAGCAAAGCAGACAGGGCAGCCAAAGTGGTCAAAGCAGCCAGGGTAGACGAACTTGGTGGGGCGCAAGTGCACCTCAAAGAGGGCAGGATTACCAGTATCAGTTAGAGATAACTTTAAGAGAAGCATATTTTGGTACTCAGCGCTCGGTAACATTAAAAAAAGATGAGAAAGTAAGAACAGTTACTGTAAAAGTACCGAAAGGTATAAAAGACGGCGGTAAAATTAGAGTTAAAGGTGAAGGTGGTCCTGGTTTGCGAGGCGGTGAAGCAGGTGATCTTTATTTCATTATTAAAATACTGCCTCATCATTTCTTTACAGTTAAGGAGCACGATTTGTATTGTGAAGTTCCTGTTAGTATAAAAGAGGCAATACTAGGGGCTAACATAGATATTCCAACATTTGAAGGAATGGTTAGTGTTAAGCTTCCCCCTCATACACAGACAGAGAAAATGCTTAGATTAAAAGGAAAAGGAATGCCAAAGTTAAAAGGTGATGGAAGTGGAGACTTATATGTAAAAGTAAAGGTTGTAATACCTGAAAGCTTAAGTCCAGAGCAGAAAAAGAAATTTGAGGAATTTGCAAAGATTTATAATGAAAATCCTAGACAGTCAATTATTGTTTAAGAAAATATTCTAAACATTATATATATTTATATAATTATATAAATTTATATAAATTCGATGATTATACAAAGTTGCAAGAAAAGCCGTTTATCTTTTAAGATATATTATCAATTTATGTTTAAAAAATTAGTTAGAGGTGAATGAGAAATGAATTTTGAAAAATTTACTATAAAAACACAAGAAGCGCTTGCTCGTTCGCAAGCAATTGCTTCTGAGAATGGTCATCAAACAATTGAAGATTTTCATTTATTGAGTGCTCTCCTTGAGCAAAAAGATGGGATAATTTATCCTATACTTCAAAAGCTTGAGGTTAATATAGATGATTTTACTAATAAACTGGAAAGTATAATTAAAACATTTCCCAAAGTTACAGGGCAAAACCTGCAGCTATATATAGGTTCTGATTTAAATAACGTATTAATGCAGGCTTTTAAGGAAGCAGAAAATCTAAAAGATGAATATGTTAGTACTGAACATATCATTATAGCTATGTCTGAAGGAAGAGGAAAAGCTGCAGAACTTTTAAAACAGTATGGTGTTACAAAAGAAAGAATATTAAGAATTCTTGTAGAAATTAGAGGTACCCAGAGGATTACAGACCCAAATCCTGAGGATAAATATCAGGCACTTGCGCGTTTCGGGAAAGATATAACAGAGCTTGCAAGAAAACAAAAATTAGACCCTGTAATTGGCAGAGATGATGAGATTAGAAGGGTTATTCAGGTTTTATCAAGAAGAACTAAGAACAACCCTGTTTTAATTGGTGATCCAGGTGTTGGAAAAACAGCAATTGTAGAAGGTTTAGCTCAAAGAATAATTTCAGGTGATGTTCCAGAAGGATTAAAAAATAAAAGGATTATCGCGCTTGACATCGGTGCAATGCTTGCAGGTGCAAAATACAGAGGTGAATTTGAAGACAGGCTAAAAGCAGTTTTAAAGGAAATTGCACAAGCAGAAGGAAATATAATTGTATTTTTAGATGAACTTCATACTATTGTTGGCGCTGGAGCTGCAGAAGGAGCTGTTGATGCTTCTAATATGCTAAAGCCAATGCTTGCAAGAGGAGAACTTCATGCAATAGGCGCAACTACCCTTGATGAATACAGAAAATACATTGAAAAAGATGCTGCTCTTGAAAGAAGATTTCAGCCAGTTTTAGTTGATGAACCTTCTGTTGAAGATACCATTGCAATACTTAGAGGGCTTAAAGAAAAATATGAGGTTCATCATGGAGTAAGAATTAAAGATTCAGCTTTAATAGCAGCTGCAGTTTTGTCTGACCGTTATATCTCAGGTAGATTTTTACCTGATAAGGCAATTGATTTAGTTGATGAAGCAGCTTCAAGATTAAGAATAGAAATTGACAGCATGCCTACAGAGATTGATGAAATTGAGAGAAAAATTAAACAGCTTGAAATTGAAGAACAAGCCTTAAAAAAAGAAAAAGACAAGGCTTCAAGTGAAAGATTGGAAAAACTAAAAGCAGAGCTTGCAGAATTAAAGGAAAAAAGCAACAACATGAAGGCTCATTGGATGCAGGAAAAGAAAGCTATTGAAGCTATAAGAAGTTTAAAAGAAGAGATAGAAAAAACAAAGCTTGCTGCAGAGCAAGCAGAGAGAGATGCTGATTTAGCAAAAGCTGCTGAACTTCGTTATGGTAAACTATTGGAATTAAATAAAAAACTTGAACAGGAAAACAAGAGATTAGAAGAACTTCAAAAAGACTTAAAGATGTTAAAAGAAGAAGTTGATGAGGAAGATATTGCCGAAACAGTTTCTAAATGGACAGGCATTCCTGTTTCAAGACTAATCGAAGGTGAAATAGAAAAATTAATACATATGGAAGAACGTTTAAGTAAAAGAGTTGTTGGCCAGGATGATGCAATAAGAACTATTTCAAATGCTATAAGAAGAGCAAGGGCTGGTCTGCAAGATCCAAACAGACCAATTGGTTCCTTTATTTTTGTGGGACCTACTGGTGTAGGTAAAACTGAGCTTTCAAAAGCTTTAGCGCAGTTCTTATTTGATGATGAAAGAGCATTAGTTAGAATTGATATGTCAGAATATATGGAAAAGCATACAGTTTCAAGGCTTATTGGAGCTCCACCTGGATATGTTGGCTATGAAGAGGGTGGCTATCTAACTGAAGCAATAAGGAGAAAGCCATATAGTGTTATTCTTTTAGATGAAATAGAAAAAGCACATCCAGATGTTTTTAATATACTTTTGCAGATTATGGATGATGGAAGATTAACTGACGGTCATGGAAGAACTGTAGATTTTAAAAATACTGTTATTATAATGACTTCAAATATTGGAAGTCAGTGGATTGTTGAACTTGGTCAAAAAGATGAAGAAGAAATGATAAGAAGAATTAGTGAGGCTCTAAAAGCTAACTTTAAGCCTGAGTTTTTAAACAGGGTTGATGACATTGTAATATTTCATAGACTTGGAATGGAACAAATTAAGCAAATTGTTGACATTCAATTAAAAAATTTAAAAGAAATGCTGTCTGCTAAAAAAATAGATATAGAGATTACTGAAAAGGCAAAAGAACTTCTTGCAAAAGAGGGATTTGATCCTGTTTATGGGGCAAGACCACTTAAACGAGTTATACAAAATGAGGTTGGAAATGTTCTTGCAATGAAAATTTTAAATGGTGAAATTAAAGAAGGTGAAAAAGTTATTATAGATGTTACTGGCCCTGAAGGAAGAAAATTAGATTTTATTGTTAAATAACTTTAATAACTTTAATTTATAAAAAAATTAAAAATTAAAGTTATTATTGTGAAGTTATAACTAAATATTATTTTTTTGAATTTACAGAATTCTATCAAATATTTCTTTTTCGGTTTTAGTTACAACTATATATTATTTTTTTGAATGATTATAATTTGAAAATATAATAAAAGTATATAAAAATAGTTGAATAACTTATTTAAATAATATAAAATAAGTTGTAGAGGTTTTAGTTTGTTAAAATTTATAAATTTTCTTTTTTATTAAACTAAAGATAAATGAAAAAGATTGTTTTCTTTAATACTAAGGGAGGAACAGGAAAGACAACAATTTGCTTTAATTATGGTTGGTATCTAGCAGAGAAGAAAAATAAAAAAGTATTATTTTTAGATTTTGACCCTCAGATAAGCTTGGTTCAAGCATTTTTTAAAAATTTACAAATTCCTAAAAATAAGTGTTTAGAAAATCTAATGGTCAACTGCTTAAAGAAAAACGAAATTGATTTTTCTAAATATGTTATACCAATTAATAAGAATATTGATATAATACCATCTTCAAATAATATTTCTTTATTAGAAGAATATTTAACAGATTATATTATTGATAAAACTTTTTATGATAATAGAATATATAAGTCACTAGATAGAGTGACTATAATTAATGAAATATTAGATAAATATATCCCAGATATTTATGACTTTGTTATAATTGATTCCCAGCCAAACTATTCGATGCTTTCTTGTGCAGCAATTGTTTTTGCTAAAAACATTGTTATTGTTTTAAAACCTGAAACCTTTTCTTTTCTTGATTTAGGTTATTTAAATAGAATAATCAATAATCTAAACAGCAAATTTGATATTTCCATAAAAATTATCGGGCTGTTAATAAATGGATATGAAAAAAGACGAAAAATATCAGAAAAAATTGTTGAGAAATTAAATGAAAAATATAAAAATTATTTTGATATAATTCAGAATAAAATAAGATATTTGTCTAATTATCATATTTCTATATTAATTCATAAAAAACCTGTTTTTATTTCTTTTCCAAATTCAGAAGCAGCATTTGATCTTTTAAATGCTTTTAAAGAACTTGATAATTTGGTTGACAGCAAAATAACAAGTTGAAATTTAAAATATTAAAGTCAATTGTTATTTTTTATAAGTTTTAGCTTATAATATTTTCAATTAAAAAAGTACATTTATAAAATTGCTAATTTGGTTAAATAGTACAATGAATTATATATTTTAATTTTTAATTTATAAGTAATTTAAAATTATTAAATTAGTTAGAAAGGAAGAAAGATGGCATTTTTACAAAGCGATGATGAACTAAACTCAAATGACCTGAAGCAAGTAGACGAGCAAAGAACTTTGTTAACAATAGTTGGTGATTATGCTTCAATTGATGGTAAATTTAAAATTTCTCAAGCTATAGAAGTTGACTGTGAACTAAAGGGCAAGCTAACTGTTGATGGTAAAATTACCATACAAAAAAATGGAAATGTTAATGCTGACATTAAGACGAGAGAAGCTGAGATTATTGGAAAATATGAGGGCAACATGGAAGCAAGCGGCTATGTGGAGATAATGGAAACTGGTGTAGTAGTTGGCAATATAAAAACAGATTCTTTAATTATTAATAAAGGTGGAATTTTTAGCGGAACTGTTACAAGAATTACAGAACAGCCGCCAGCTTCTAAAAGAAAAACAAAGCCAATAAATTTAGAAAGTGAGCCTGAAGAAGTAAGTCAGACAGAAGATGAAGAAGAAAAAGAAAGGGACGAATTTTTAGAAAGTCAGAGTGTTGAAGATAAGGAAACAATTGATAGCGAAGAAAATTTATCATTATAAATTTTAAAAAGTTTAAAGCAAATCCAATATCTAGCTGTATATGTAAAGTTATAAATTCAATTAAATTAAATAAAAAATTAAATTAAATTAAATTTAATTTATATGTATATATACGATATATATATGGGCTAATTAAATTATAAATATATATTGTATATACATTGTATATTTAGAGCATTTTTTTGATTTCTGTTATTATTAATTTTATTAAGACAGCGATAAAAGAGACTTATTTTATTTAGATAGCAATAGAAGAGGCTTAGCAGTAAAAAGGGCTTAGCAGTAAAAAGGGTTTTCCCCCTTATTTTCCAGGGTTAGAAATAATATTTTCGGTTCCAGCGTCAAAATGTCTTTCAAAATTTTCTTCATCATCTTCCTCAAATTCTTTATATTTTTCTCTGTTGTCCATAAAAATTTTGTTTGTCTTTTTTTCGTTTAGCGGACAGTTATTTTTATCATAAATTTTTTGGTTTATATTATTTCTTGTTTTTAATTTGTTTTTACTGCTTTTCATTTTAACCAAACTTTCAGCTTCTTCTTTTAGCTGTAGAAACTCTTTTTCAAGTTCTTCTGTTATTCTTTCAATTATTCGTTTATATGAATTTTTATCTGTAAATTCTTTAAAATCTTTATAAATTTCTTCAGCAACAGGATTAATTGGTTCACCAATAAATATATTAATTTTTCTAAATGCATTGGAAAAAAGTGAGTAAATACCCTCACATATAGGATTTCTGTCACACCATGTTCCGGGCTTGGGCCCTTTATGGATATTATGAATATATACTGGTATTATTGGGAGCTTGGTTTTATAACTTAAGTAAGCTGCACCGTTTTTGAATTTGCCAAATTTATCATTTTTAATTAAGTTTCCTTCAGGAAAGATTCCAAAAAATATTTTTTTATTTTTTGAAATAGAAAATATTTCTTTAAAACTATTAAGATTTTTAACAAATTCGTTTTTAAAAACTGGAATACTGTTAGTAAATTTTCTAAAGAAAAAATTTGTAAATTTTGTTCTAAATCTATCACTATCTGCTAAGAAGTATATTTTTTTCTTTAATGCGCCTAATACTATTATTGGGTCTGAGCCTGTGGTGTGATTAAATGCAAAAATAGCTGAGCTGTCTTCTGGTATTTTTTTTAAACTATGAACTTTTATTCTAACAACGCAGTATTTATAAAAATTAATAAATAAAACCCTTGGGGCATTATAGAGAATATTTAAAAGAAAATCTTTAATTTTTTTTAAAATTCTCATAATATTTTTCTTATATCATACTTAAATTATAGTATTTAATTTCCTTATAACATAAGATTTTCTTACAGTCAATATAAATTACCTCTTAGCATTGGTATTAGATGTTAGCAGTGTTAGTGATAGTTAATTTTAATATAGTAAATATAAATCTTATTAAATTATATAAATTATATAAAAATAAACCTTATAAAAAACAAAACATTTCTGTCTGTATTTATGATTTACCTCATATCTGCTTTTTATTATTTTAAGTCATACTTAAAATTATCAATTTAAAAGTCTTTTTGCCATTTTTTATATCAGCTGTTTAATCTCTTAAATAAGCTATCTATATTTTTATAATGAGTTCCTCTCCAGTAATATTTATTACACCTAGGGCAATATAAAAAAAATTGCTGAGTTTTATAAACGTAGGGTGGAACCTTATTTAATATTTCTTTCTTTTTAACATTTTTTAATAAAGTATTGCAGTCTAGACATCTAATTAAATTGGGCTTTAATGCTATTTTTAAATCTTTTTTTAATTGCTGCAGCTGTTTAATAAGGTTATCATCTTTTATTAGCACAGATTTTATAATATTATTTTTACACTCTTTTCTTTCAAGCATTAATGTATCTCTTGTTAAAATTATTCTGTTTTCTATTTTAGCAATTTTTAATATTTCTTCATCACTGTAGTTGTTTTCATAAAGAACATCTTTTCCGGTCATTCTTAAATATCTTGCAAGTTTTCCAACCATTATATCTGCTACGAATTTTAATTCTTCTTTTTCTTGTTGTTGCTGCTCTTGTTGTTTTTTTTGTTGCATTTTTGTTTCTTTATTTAGTTTTTTTATAAATTCTAAAAATAATTCCTTTTGTATATTTATATATTATAATCTAATATATTATAATCTGAATAAAATAATAAATGACATAAATTGGTAATTTTAAAATGTTTTAAATTGTTAAAGGCAAGTTAATTTGTTAAAAAGGAGTTGATTGAAATGTTTAAGTCATCAATTAAATTATTTAGAATTGCTGGGATTGAAATCAGGCTTGATTTAAGCTGGTTTATAATATTTGGCTTGCTTGTATATTTTTTTGGTTTTTCTTATTTTCCTAGTGTTTTGCCTGGACTAAACACTGGATATATTTTTGCAATTACGGTTATTACAGTTTTGCTTTTTTTCTTTTCAGTATTGGCGCATGAACTTAGCCATTCAATAGTTGCAAAAAGGCATGGAATTCCAGTAAATAGAATTTCGCTATGGGTATTTGGTGGAATGGCGCAAATTGAAAAAGAGCCAGAAAATCCCTCTGCGGAGTTTACTATGGCAATTGTTGGACCTCTTGCAAGTTTTGTGTTGGCGCTTATTTTTGCAGCTATTTGGTTTTTTACAAAAACTATATCATTTATTAGTCAGCCTGCAGCTTATTTAGCCCAAATTAATTTAATTCTTGGAATTTTTAACTTACTTCCTGGATATCCTTTAGACGGTGGCCGAGTGTTAAGGTCAATTGTTTGGAAAGTAACTGGCAGTCTTCAAAGAGCAACATTTGTCGCTTCCACTGCAGGAAGAGTTTTTGGTTTCTTGCTTATAGCAGTAGGAATTTTTCTTTTCTTTGTTAACAATTTTTTAAATGGTTTATGGCTTGCATTTATAGGGTGGTTTTTACAATCAGCCGCTTATATGAGTTACAGGCAGCTTATTTTTGATACATCTCTTAAAGGTATAAAGGTTAAAGATATTTTAAAAGAAGATGTTGTAACAGTTACACAAGATATATCATTAAAACAGCTTGTTGAAGATTATTTTATGAAATATAGATTTTCACGTTTTCCGGTAGTAACCAGTACGTATTCTCAAAAACTATTAGGTGTAATATCTATTCATGATGTGAAAGCTTTTCCAAGAGAAGAATGGGACAGTATAACAGTTGGTGAAGTTGTAAAGTCTATTTCAGAAAATGAAATTACAACTCCTGAAGAAGAAATTTCTGCAGCATTTAAAAGGATGACTCAAAATGACTTAGGTCACCTTGTTGTTATGTCTGGGTATAGAATAAAAGGTATTATCACAAAAACTGACGTAATAAGGTTTATTCAATTTTTTTCTGATTTGCACTAAAAGTATTTTTCACTCCTAAAAAATATTTTTTTTATGATTTTTTTAATGAAAATTTAACATTTTTTTAATCTTATTTTAACAAAAAATAATATACAAAGTGCTAAAATCCTTCCTGCTTGACAAGTAAAGTACTTAGTAGCTGCTACTAGTAATATTAAAGAAGTAATGAAGATATTAAAGAAGTAATGAAGATGGTAAAAAATAGGATAAGAAAAAAATAATAAAAAGGAGTGAAATCGATGAAAAAAACAAAAAACAATTTTTTACTATTGCAAAAACCTAAAGCTTTGTTCTTTGTGATTGCTGTAAGCATAATATTTACTGTTTTTGCTTCAGTAATATTTACAGGTTGCAATAGTACAACTACTGCAAAGGCTGAAGAAACTAAAACTAGTGAAACACAAGCACAAAAAGAAACAGCTGCAGAAACAACAGCTGCAGAAACCACTGCGGCATCAGCAGAAAATGCAGTTTCTTTTGAAGGAAAAACCTTGGTAATCTCAGGGTCTGACACTATGCTCCAGGTTTCAAATGCTTGGGCAGATGCTTTTATGTCTAAATTTAGTGGAGAGATAACTGTTAATGGCGGTGGTTCGGGTGTAGGAATTGCTGATCTTATAAATAAGGCAAATGATTTAGCTAATGCCTCTAGACAAATGAAACAAGAAGAAATTGACCAGGCAAAGGCAAATGGTGTAGAACCAGAAGAGCATACAGTACTCTATGATGGAATATCAATAATTTTGAGTAAAAATTTAGATATAAAAGAATTAACTATTGAGCAGTTATCAAAAATTTATACAGGTAAAGCTAAAAATTGGAAAGAATTTGGTGGTCCAGATGCTAAAATTGTAGCTATTTCTAGAGATTCATCTTCAGGTACTTATGAATATTTTCTAGAAAGAGTTGTACAGCTTAATAAAAAAGTGAAAGATAATGATTTTGGTGAAAATATATTAAGACTTCCATCAAATTCTGATATAGCTCAGCAAGTTGCTAACAATGATAACTGTATTGGTTATATTGGTCTAGGTTATTTACAAAGTGCTTTAGGAACAGTTAATGTTTTAGCTGTCAAGGCTGATGATGGTTCAGCTGCTGTTTTGCCTGATGTTGATACAGTAAAGGATAAATCTTACCCTATAGCAAGAGGTCTATATATTTATTCTAATAAAAATAATTTTAGCGATTTTGCTAAAGCCTATATTGATTTTGTACTAAGTGATGAAGGGCAAGCAATTGGTGCTGAAGTTGGTTTTGTTCCAATCAAATAAAAATTTAAAATAACTAAAGCTTGAAAAGCTGGAAAATATTAAATATTAGTTTAATGGTAAAAATTAGTTAAATATTAGATGAATATTTAGATAAATATAACTAGTTATAAATAGTAGTTTTAAGAAATTAAGTATGAAAGAAAAGCACAAGTGTTAAAAAGCTTGTGCTTTTCTTGTCTTTTATAATGTCTTTTTATATTATAAATTTATATTGTAAAATTGCTGTGTTAAAAATTTTTAAAGATAAAAAATAAACAAACTAGAAAATCAAAAAACTAGAAAAGTAAAAATGACTAATAAAAATAAAAAACTGAAGTTTTTTAAAGATTATAAAAAAGAAATTAAGAATCAACTTACAAATCTAAAAGTTATTTATTCTGATTTAGACGGTACATTATTAAATGATAAGGGTTGTTTGATAAAAGATGTAGAGGGAAAGTTTTTTTTTGATGTAGTAAAGCTTTTTAAAAGAATTTCAGAAAACAACTGGGATATTGTTCTTGCGTCAGGCAGGAACAAGCTTCAATTAAAGTATAATGCAATGTTATTAGGAGTTAGGAATTATATACCAGAGCTCGGATGTGAAATGGTTTATGATTTTGGTGAAAAAGTATATCCAACATTTGATGTCTCTAAATATAAATATGAAATTGGAAAGGGCGGCAAAGATCTAATTAAAATTATTGATATTTTTAAAAATGAATTTCCTGGAAAAATTGATAGTCATATAGATTGGAGTATGGAAAGGACTTACAATGCTTTATTTTTTGGTGATATAGATTTAGAGAAAGCAAATAATTTATTATTTGAAAATGGGTATGAAGGCTTATCATTGGTTGATAATGGGTATTCCAATCTTGTAAATTTAAAATTAAACGTAAATCACTTAAGAATTTATAACCTTGTTCCTAAAGGAGTTGATAAATCAGTTGCCATTAAGCTTGATAAAAAAATTAGAGATTTAAATAGCTTAGATTGTATTGCTCTTGGGGACTCTGTCGAAGATTTAAAAATGGCAAAAGAAGTTTCATATTTTTTTCTAATGAAAGATTCAATAGACAAGGATCCTAAAATTATTGATAGTGTTAAAAATTATGATAATGTATTTATAACTAGTAAATATATGAATAGAGGGTGGGCAGAAGTTATTAAATACCTTGCTTATTAAATACCTTGCTTATTAATAATTATAAATTTATAATATTGATATGATTAATAATGAATATAATAATGGAAAAATAAATAAAAATATCGATAATAAAAGAAGTAAAGACAATGCTTGCAGAGGTATTTTGCTTTTAAGCTTTATCTCAGCTTTTGCAGGGTTTTTTATTGGTCTTTTAGTTGCACCAATGCCTGGTAATAAATTTAGAAAGGTTTTAATTGAAAAAATAAAAGATGTAGTTGACAGAAGTAAATTTGCTGTGATAGAGGCAAGGATTAAAGCAGAAGAATTACTGGAAAAAAGTATTCAGGCTATTAAAGAAGATAAGGAAGTAGTTTAAACAAAGCAAAACACCAAAAAATATATGTTGATTAATTGACATGATTAGTTTACTATAGTAAAATTCACGCTTGCAAATCAATTTTGTTCTAATTTTGTTCTTTGATGATTTAATATTAATTATTTTAGTTGTTATACTGATAGTAAATTGTATTATTTTTGTATTTGTTAATTTTTCTAGGGCCGTTAGCTCAGAAGGTAGAGCACCGGACTTTTAATCCGGGTGTCGAAGGTTCGATTCCTTCACGGCTCACCATTATAAACCTATTATTAACCAGTAGTTGAAATAGTATAAGCATAATAAGCTAGCAGTTTTTTAGTTTTTGGCCCGTTCGTCTAGGGGTTAGGACAGCAGATTTTCAATCTGCCAGCAGGAGTTCGATTCTCCTACGGGCTACCATTTGGGCGATTAGCTCAGCTGGGAGAGCACCTGCCTTACAAGCAGGGGGTCGTAGGTTCAATCCCTACATCGCCCACCACTTTATTTTAAATTAAAATATAAATTATTGATAAAGATTTAAAAAGTTTATTTTTATAATATTGGAGCTGTCGTCTAGCGGTTTAGGACACGTGCCTGTCACGCACGAGGTCGCGGGTTCGAATCCCGTCAGCTCCGCCATCTAACTTGAAATATTTTTAGCTTTGTACATTTTATAAGTTTTGTAAAAATATAAAAACAAAAAGGCGAGATAGCTCAGTTGGTAGAGCAGTGGACTGAAAATCCATGTGTCCGCAGTTCAATTCTGCGTCTCGCCACCACTATTTTTCTAATTTTGATAATATTAAAATAAATATAAATATTAATAAGTTTATTAATAATTTTTTATAATGACTATTTTTGAAATTCTTCTAACAATCTTTGTTGCTTTATTTTTTTTATCTATATTTTTTTTAATAGTCCTCTTAAATACTAAAAACAAACTTTTAACGCAAATAAATATATTTAAAAAAAAAGATCAAGAGAATTATTTAAGAATTGATGAGTTATTAAGGCAAATTGATGAATATAAAAAAGACATAAATCATATTATTACTAAAATTCCTCATGGTATAGTTTTATTAGACCAAGATTTAAAAATTTCGTTTATAAATGACAGCATAGCAAATCTTTTATATATCAATAAGGAAACTGCTGTAGGTTCTAAAACTATTTATGTATTTAATAATAAAAATTTAGAAGACTTAATAGAGGATTCAATTAAATATTTAAAGCCCCAACGTGGAAATATAATTTTTTATGGTGAAGAGGAGATAAGTATTGATGTTGAGGCTATTCCATTGGATTTAAAAAATTTTAAAATTTTAATTTTATTTAAAAATGTTACACAAGAATTTGAGTTTTCAAAACTTAGAAGTCAGTTTGTTGCAAACATTTCGCATGAAATGAGAACACCACTTACTTCTATTAAAGGTTATATTGAAACTATTTTAGATTTTGATTTTGAAAATTTAAAAAATAATAAAAATGAGAAAGATAAATTAAAAAATTATTTATCAAAAACTTTAATTGAAGTTGATAGATTAAGTGATTTAATCAAGGATATTTTAAACTTATCAGATATTGAATATAAAAGAAATATTATTTTAAAGCAGCCAGTTGATGTAGTTTCATCTATTAAAGAAGTAGTTGAATCCTTAAATTTTTTAGCTGTTCAGAATAAAATAAAAATTTACTTAAAAGTTAACAAATTAAATGCAATGAGTTATAATTATGAAAAGTTTAATATTTTAAAAAATTTAAATTCAAAAATTAAAGAAAAAATTATTATAATTTCTGATCAAGAACTTTTTAATCAGCTTATTAAAAATATTCTAGAAAATTCAATTTTTCATGGGGGTCCTGAAACTACAATTTATATAGATGTACAGGAGACAGACTCCGAGTTAATTTTGACTTTTATTGATAATGGTGTAGGTATTGATAAAGATGACTTACCTTTTATATTTCAAAGATTTTATAGAGGCAAAGGATATATGGGTAATAAGCATATTGGTTCTGGCCTTGGTTTAGCAATTGTAAAACATATTGTTGAACTACATAATGGCACAATTAAAGTTTCAAGCATACCTAAAAAAGAAACAAAGTTTTTAATTACATTACCGAAGTAATAATTGCCTAAGGGGCAATTAGATCTATAAGTATTAAAATTTATTAAAAATTTAAAATTATGAGTAAATTAGTTTTTATACTAGAAGACGATATAAATATAAATGAGATTTTAAAATATAACTTGGAAAAAAATGGTTTTGAAGTAAAAAGTTTTTATGATGGTGAATCATTTAATAAATTTTTTAACTATAAAAAACCTGATATTGTAATTCTTGATTTAATGCTTC
This sequence comes from uncultured Actinomycetota bacterium, assembly GCA_964387355.1. Lineage (GTDB taxonomy): Bacteria > Actinomycetota > Humimicrobiia > Humimicrobiales > Humimicrobiaceae > Calidifonticultor. Next base: position 25,395 of record CAYLWJ010000003.1, read on the forward strand.
CAGACATTGACGGTTTTGATATTTGTAAAAAAATTAAAAAGGAGAGTGATGTTCCCGTCTTGATTCTAAGTGCAAAAGGGGAAGAGCTTGATAAGGTATTAGGTCTAGAACTTGGTGCTGATGATTATATGGTTAAGCCTTTTGGAATAAAAGAGCTTATTGCAAGAGTAAAAAATATTTTAAAAAAATATGAATTAATTAATTTGTCACTTAATAAAAAACCAATACAAGATATATATTATTTTAAAGATGCAAGATTAAAAATTGATGAAGTTAGCTATAATGTTTTTTTAAATGATAAAAAAATAGATTTAAACCCTAAAGAATTTAAAGTTTTGGTAATGCTTTTAAAAAATATTAACAATTTAGTTCATAGAAACGAAATTATTAAAGAAGTATGGGGTAATGACTATTTTGGTGATACAAGGACATTGGATGTTCATATTAGAAGAATAAGATCAAAAATGTCTGAAGATGACTTTGGAGAAAAATATATTAAGACAGTGCATAGTTTAGGGTATAAATTAATAGATGACACAAGTAAAGAGAAATAGCAAAAATATTAAGTTTTAGGATATATATTACCACGATATTACCACGAATTGTTACAGTTGCACGTTTATAAAAAAAAGATTTTTATATTTGGTATTTGTGAATTAAAAATTTTTTTTAAATTTAATATTTTTTTAACAAATTTATTTTTATTTTCTTGTATATTATATTTATTGTTAGATTATCTGTAGTAGTTTTTTATTAATTGTATATTTTGGGAAATTTAATTTTTGTGATTTGTCATTAAAGTTAATTTTATTTTTAGCTAATGAAAAATTTCAAGTTAAATTTTAAAAAAGTAAAAGCTTTTTTTATTTATAGAATTGTTTTTTTAAGTGGAATAATTTCAATTATTATTTTGGGATTAATTCTTGCACTCCTGTTATATAATTCTTTAAAATTTTTTATAAGTTACCCTTTTTTTGATTTTTTAGGCGGTCTTAAATGGTCACCAACAAGAGGTAATTTTGGTTTTATTCCTTTGCTTTTAGGTTCTATTCTTACAGCATTAACTGCTATTGTTATAGCCTTGCCTTTAGGTATTGGAAGCGCTGTTTTTATAGGGGAACTATCTCCTAAGGCATTGAGGGAAGTGCTTAAGCCTATAATTGAAATTCTAGCATCTATTCCTTCTGTTGTCATTGGGTTTATTGGTATAAAAATTGCAGCCCCAATAATAAAAAATTTATTTAATTTAAACATAGGGCTCACAGCTTTAACTGGTGCTATAATGCTTGCTTTCATGAGCCTACCTACAATTATTTCAATTTCTGAAGACGCTATTCATGCAGTTCCTGATAAATATAGGCATGCATCAATGGCTTTAGGCGCAACAAAATGGGAAACAACTTATAAAGTAGTATTACCTACTGCATCATCTGGTATAATAGCTGCAATAATGCTAGGCTTAGGCCGCATTGTAGGTGAGACAATGGCAGTGCTAATGCTAACAGGAAACTCGCCAAGATTGGTTTTTTCACTGTTGCAGCCTGTTAGAACTATTACTGCAACTATAGCAGCAGAAATGGGTGAAACAGCTAGAGGAAGTCTTCATTACTCAGCTCTTTTTGCTATAGGTTTAGTATTGTTTTTAATAACATTTTTAATAAATTTCATTGGTGATAGATTTGCCCAAAGAATAAGAGAGGTTTGATTAAAGTATATTTAATAATATATATACTATAATAATATGTATACTATATATTAATTTAATAACGTATATTTAATAAATATGTTTATAGACAATTTATCTAAAAGTAAATATAACTCTACAAAAAAAAATTTATTTTTTAACAAAAATAGTACAGAAAAGTTTTTTTATTTTTTACTTTTGTTAGTTACTTTGATTGTAGTTGGATTTGTTTTTGGAATTATTATTTATTTAATAATAAAAGGTGCCCCTGCAATTAATTGGGAATTTTTAACACAAAAACCAAGAAACTCGATGAGGGAAGGTGGGATTTTTCCAGCAATTATAGGAACGTTTTATCTGGTAATAGGAACATTAATAATATCGTTGCCTATAGGTGTTTTTGCAGCTGTTTATATAAATGAATATGCGCCAAAAAACAGGTTAACAAGACTAATAAGGTTATCGATAGTAAATATGTCTGGTGTGCCTTCAGTAGTATTTGGTTTATTTGGGCTTGCTTTTTTTGTAATTTTACTAAGATTTGGAAAGTCTATTTTAGCTGGCTCACTCACACTAGCATTTTTAGTCCTGCCTGTAATCATTACTGCGACTGAGGAGGCTTTAAAAGCAGTACCACTTGATTACAGAAATGCATCTTATGCGCTTGGAGCAACAAAATGGCAGACTATAATAAAAGTAGTTTTACCTCAAGCTTTCCCAGGAATAGTTACAGGGTCTGTTATTGGAATTGGTAGGGCTGCTGGTGAAACTGCACCAATATTGTTCACAGTTGCTGCCTTTTCACAGCCAAATTTGCCAAATTCAATATTTAGCCAGGTTATGGCTTTGCCTTTCCATCTTTATGCACTAGCGACTCAGGTAGTAAACCCGCCAGAGGATAAGCAATGGGGTACTGCATTTGTTTTGCTAATATTGGTTTTATTTTTTGCTGTTATTGGCACATCTTTAAGAACAAGAACAAGGCTTCAAAAAAAAGAGTAACGAAAAAAAGAGTAATTATCTGTTTTAAGATAGTTTAATTAATATGATAATAAATATGAATTAAAAATAATTCTAAATTAATAATTTTTTTAAAAGTTTAATAATAAATATTTAATTAATGTATTTTATGATAAAATGATTTTACTAATGATCTAAATTATGAGTGAATTATGAGGAAAAATGAGAAAAACTTTTCATGAAAAATTAGATGAAATTAAAGAAGATTTAATAAAAATGGGTAGCATTGTCCAGGATAAAGTAAATGATTCACTTCAGGCGCTTGCTACTGCAGACATTTTACTTGCAAAAAAGGTTATCGAAAGTGACAATCAAGTAGATGATTTTGATATATCAATTGAAGAGAAATGTATGTGGCTTCAAGCAGAACATCAACCTGTTGCAAGAGATTTAAGGTTAATTCACAGCATATATTTGATAGTAATATATCTTGAGAGAATTGGCGATATTTGTGTTAGCATTTCTAAACTTGTAGTAAGAGTTTATGAAAAAGATAAAACAAAAATTAGTAAGCCAATTTTGGAAATCCTTATAGAAATGGGAAATGTTGTAAAATCTATACTTGATAAAGCTCTTAAAGCATTTAAAAATAAAGATGCCAAACTTGCATCTAAACTTGAGCAAATTGATAATACTGTTGATGACTTACAAAAAAGTCTTTACAGAAAACTATACAGTGTTTCAAGAATGGATGAAGATTATATAAAACTGGTTACAAATGTTTCATTAGCAAGCAGGTATATTGAAAGAATTGGAGATAATGCAGTAAATATAGGTATAAGGGTGCTGTATTATTTAACTGGAGATTTTAAGGCTATTCATAGCGATATTGATGGGTAAACAGCGATATTGATGGGTAAATAAAGAGATAAATACAATCGTAGGCTTAGGAAGCGCAATTAATTTTAATATGTAAGAAAAAAGTAAACAAATTGATAATACATCAGTACACCGCAGACTCTTTTTTTTAAAGCTATTAAAATATTAATTCATCGTGAACTTTACTGATTGATAATGATAAATTTTTAAATAATATAACATTTTAAATTATATAACATTTATATAAAAGCTTTTAAAATTGACAAATCATACTTTAAAAGACTGCTTAAGTATTTTAAAAATTATTTTATAAAGTATTCATAAAGTATTTTTAAGATGTTTATTACTATTATCAATATGTTATTTTTAAATTATTTGGTAAGTTTTTTATTGTTTTAAATTTTGTTTTTTTAGAAAAAAATAAAAAATTTATAGATTTTTATATTTTAAAATAAAAATAATTATGTTAAAATCTTAAAACATATTTATTATTTAATAATAATTATTATTATTTAAGGTATATTAAAGGAGGTAAAATATTTATGTTAAAAGAAAGTAGTAAAAAAACTTTAAAAGATTTACAGGATGCATTTGCTGGAGAATCTCAAGCAAACAGAAAGTATCTTGCTTTTGCTGCTAAAGCTGACGAGGAAGGATACACACAGGTAGCTAAGTTATTTAGGGCTGCAGCAGAAGCCGAAACAGTTCATGCTCATGCACACTTAAGAGCGATGGGCGGTGTTAAATCAACAATAGAAAATCTACAGGCAGCAATAAACGGAGAAACGTTTGAGTTTCAAAATATGTATCCTAGCATGATTGAGGATGCTAGTAGTGAAGGTGAAGATGAAGCAAAGATGAGCTTTATGAATGCTAATGCAGTTGAGAAAGTACACGCGCAGCTGTATAAAAAATATCTTGATAATTTAGAAAGTATCTCAAGTGTTGATATTTATGTTTGTCAGGTTTGTGGAAATACTGTTGAAGGTCAGGCTCCTGATGTTTGCCCAATTTGTGGTGCTCCAAAGTCAAAGTTTAAAAAAATAGAATAAATTAGTTAAGATTTAAGTATTTATTTAAATTATTGATTTAAATTATCGTTTTAATGATATTTATATATTTAATATTAATATTATTAGCAAAATAAAAAGCCTAAATAAAAGTAAGATTCCTAAAAATAAAAAGCCTAAAAATAAATGCTAATAAGTTAAGCGTAATATTTTTTGATAATAGCCTCAGATTTTTCGAGGCTATTATTTTTTAGCAAAACAATTTATTATAATATTGTAAGAAACAATTTTTAAAATAATTGTTAATCGCAATGATTAGTATAATTGATATAAAGTTATTTTATTTTTATTATAAATTTAAGATATTTAAATTTAAGATAATTATTATTTAAAGCAAATATATAAATATTTAAAGCAAATATATAAAATTTTGTGATAGAAATAATTTAAAATTTTAGATGCTAACCTATTTAAGGTATTTATAAAGGTATTTATAAAATGGTTAAGATAAAACAAAATAGTAAAAATCAAGATAAAGATCAGGAAAACATAAATTCATATGGCAGTAAGGGTATTATTTATATTTGTGCAACTCCAATTGGAAATTTAGGCGATGTGAGCTTTAGACTAATTGATACATTAAAAGCTGCAGATTTTATTTTAGCTGAAGATACAAGGAAAATTAGAAATATTTTTTCTAAATATAATATAAATAAATTTAGAAGCCAGATTATAAGCTATACAGATTATTCAACAAAAGATAAGACAGATTTTATATTAAATAAGTTAAAAGAAGGCAAAAATATAGCATTAGTTTCAGAAGCAGGAATGCCTGCAATTTCTGATCCTGGATATAAAATTATAAATGAATGTATAACCAATAATATTAATATATCAATAATACCTGGTCCTAATGCTGCATTATGTGCACTTGTTTTATCAGGCTTGCCAACTGATAATTTTTTATTTTTAGGGTTTTTACCAAAAAATAAATCTAAAATAAAAAAAAAGATATCAGAAATTAAAAATTTGCCTTATACTTTAATTTTTTATGAATCCCCTCTAAGAACTTATAATTTATTACATTTATTACTTGATGAATTAGGTAATAGGAGATGCTGTCTTGCCCGTGAAATCACAAAGATTCACGAGGAAGTTTTAAGGGGTAAAATATCAGAGATAATAAATATTTTAAATGAGAGATACGGGTTTTCTTATAAAGAAAAGAAAAAAGATAAACTTGATTTAAAGGGTCAGAGACTAAAGGGTGAAATAGTAATAGTTGTTGAAGGTTTAATTTCTCCAAAGCAAAAGAAATTTGATATTATGAGTAGTAAGCTTAATAAGTTAACTGTAAATAATATAGCTTTTGCCAATAATAATAGTACTAACGTTACTAATAATGCTAATGATGGTATTGATACTAATGATGCTAATTATGCTGATTATGCTAATAATATTAATGATATTAATGATATTAATGATTCAGGTGACACCAATGATACTAATGATAATATAACTAATACTACTAATACTGATTACAATGAATTCAATGAAGTTGATGTCAAAAATTTTAATGATTAAAACTTAAGCGATAAATTATCGCTATTACTTAAAGATGAATATAATGATTTGTTGAATAAAAATTTTAATAAAACAGAAGCGCTTAAGTTTTTTAAAAATAAATATAAGATTAAAAGACAAAAGCTTTATGATATAATCTTTAAAAATAAGATATGAAATTAAGAAGAAATAATAAGATATAAATTAAAACAAAAAACACAAAACAAAAATTAATATCAAAGAGAAAGAATATAAAACTGTCAATACAAGGAGAAAAATGGCAAGACAAAAATTTTACATAACTACAGCAATACCATATATGAATGCAAAGCTTCATTTAGGACAGGTTTATGAGTTTATACTTGCAGATGTTATGGCAAGATTTCATAGACTACTAGGTTACGATGTTTTTTTCCTTACTGGATCAGATGAACATGGCCAAAAAATTTTCAAGACCGCAGCTTCTAAAGGTATTTCACAAAAGCAGTATGTTGATGAAATGGTTGCAGAAATGAAAAGGATTTTAAATCTTTATTGCATAAGCAATGATTACTTTATTAGAACTACAGATGAAAAACACGAAAAAATCGTTCAGAATATTTATATGAAAATGTTTGAAAATGGTGATATATACAAAGGCACTTATGAAGGATGGTATTGTGTTCCATGTGAAACTTTTTTTATGGATAATCAGTTAATAGAAAAAAAATGTCCGCAGTGCAACCGCGAAGTTGATTGGATAAAAGAAGATAATTATTTTTTTAAGCTTTCTAAGTATAAAGAAAAGCTAATTAAACATATTGAGGAAAATCCTGATTTTGTTATACCTGAATCAAGAAAAAATGAAGTTTTAGGTCTTTTAAAACAAGGCTTAAAAGATTTGAGTGTTTCAAGAACAAGTGTAAAATGGGGTGTGAAGCTTCCTTTTGATAATGAGCAATACAGTTATGTATGGATTGATGCGTTGATAAACTATATTTCTGCATTAGGCTATAGTACCCAAGATGATAGCTTATATATTAAATATTGGCCTGCTGACCAGCAGCATATTGGCAAAGATATATTAAAATTTCATGCAGTAATTTGGCCTGCTATGCTAATGTCTATTGGGGTTCCGCTTCCCAAGCATGTTGTAGTTCATGGTTGGATAATGAAAGGTGAAGAAAAGTTATCAAAGTCAAAGGGAATTACACTTGATCCTGATGAGATGGAAAAAGAATATGGCGTAGATGCCATAAGATATTTTTTTACAAGAGAAATTTCTTTTGGTCTTGATGGATCATTTACATCTGAATCGATGAAAAAAAGATATAATGCAGATTTAAGCAATGATTATGGAAATTTAATATCAAGGACTATTGCAATGGTTGAGAAATATAGAGCATCGGTCATCCCAAAAAAAACAGAAGGTGAGTCAAAGCTAAAAGAAGCATGGAACACAACTAAAGAACTTGCTGTTGAAGCAATTAAAAAATGGGATTATTCGGGATGCTTAATTGCAATTTGGAATTTCATTAATACTGCAAACAAATACATTGAAGAAAGCAAACCTTGGGAGCTTGCAAAAAATAAAAGCAGTTCTTCTCAAGAAAAACTTGATAATATTTTATATAGTTTAGTGGAGTCTATTAGGCTTTCTACAATTTTAATTTTTCCTTTTATGCCAACTACTAGTCAAAAAGTCTTTAGACAACTTGGAATAGAAATAGATTTTAAAGATATTCGACTTGATAAATATGGCACTTGGGGCGAATTTAATGGTGAGACTTGTATAGGAAAAAGGGAGATATTGTTTCCTAGGATTGAATAGTTTAATATTTTTAGTCAATTTAGTTTGATAAATTTAGATTATTTAAATTACTTAATCATTTTTCAATTGGAAAAATTATAGAAAAACTAGAGCCTTCATTTAATTTACTTTCAACTTGAATAGTGGTATTGTGAATGTTTGCGATTTGTTTTGCTATTGAAAGACCAAGACCTGACCCATTTTTATGAAACTCTACTGCATTATTTGACCTAAAGAATTCATTGAAAATACTTGATAAGTTTTTTTCAGGTATTCCAATACCTTTATCTCTTATGCCTATATAAATTTTTGATTCTTCTACTTCTTTAATTGATACTGTGATTTCTTTTTCAGGAGGAGAATAATTTATAGCATTTTCAATTAAAATTGAGAATAACATTTCAAGTTGTGGTCTATCTCCTTTAATATAATAACAATTTTCCTTAGATTCTTTAGGCTTAAAGTGAATTGTTAAATTTTTAGCTTTGGCAGTAATTAAAAATTTATTTACTACACTATTTAATAATTTACAAATATCTATCTTTTCAAAGTTTAAAGAGGCAGTATCATAAGACTTTAGTTTTTCAAGTTCTAGCATTTCTTTTATAACTGTTGACAAATGCTGGCAACGTTCATATATTTTTAAAATAATTTCTCTAGTTCTGGTTGGAATTTCACCTGTATAACCTTCTAGTATTATCTCTGCATAACTTTGGATTGCAGCAAAAGGTGCTTTTAGCTGATGGGTTGCATATAAGAGGTACTTAGTTTTTTCTTCATTTATTTCTTGAAGTCTTTTACTTATTTTTTCATATTCCATCATTTCTTGTTCAAGTTTAATATTTGCTTTTTCAAGTTCTTCTGTTCTTTCTATTATCTTTTTTTCAAGATTTAGCTTATACTCATTTAAACTCTTATTTATTTCATTATATGCATCCAGCAAGTTGTATATTATTTTTGAGCCCTCAGCTCCAATAAGGCTTACATTTGGAGATTTTTTGGTGCTAAGGTCTCTAAATACTGCTGGTACCCCAGTAGCTTCAAAAATTAAGCTAATTTCTTTATCATTAATAATTTGATTATAGTCTTGGACAAATGCAATGCCATGTTCTTGCGCATATAATACTCCAACCGCATCTGGATTAATATCACAGGCATATTTAATTTTTATTCCAGGAATTTTAAGAAGTACTTTTAAAAGAGCAAATCCACCATTGCCACAGCCTACTAATGCAATTACGCCTTCATTACTTGATGTAGTTTTTTGCATATATAATCATCTCTTAATCATAATTTTTTTTTACTAAAATATTATAAAAATTAACCTATGAAAAATCTGTAAAAAATTCTATGAAAAAATATATGATAAACTTATAAAAATATATGTGAAAAAATCTGTGAAAATAATATTTTTTTTTATTTTAAATATGCTTTTTATTTTTAATTTTTATTAATTAAACTTCTTTTTAACTTTTAGTTATTTTAATACTAAATATATTATAATAAATATAGTATAATAT
>CAYLWJ010000004.1:0-9012 GCA_964387355.1 uncultured Actinomycetota bacterium
AATTAGTATTGTAATCATAGTAATCAATATTTTCTTTTTTCTTTAAAAAATAAACTATCTTATAAGTAACTGGAGTTAGAATAACTTCCATTCCTACTTTAAATACATAGTTAGAAATAATAATTAATAAAACAAGCTTTAATTCATATAATCCTAAAAAGGCTATAAATACAAATAAAACTGTGTCTATTCCTTCGCCTACTAAAGTTGAGCCGATTGTTCTTGTCCATAGATATTTTCCTTTTGTTAAAATTTTCATTTTTGCAAGAACAAATGAATTAGAAAACTCACCAGCAAAATATGCTATTAATGAAGCGGCAACAATTCTTGGAGTCTGGCCAAGTATTTTCATATAAGCATCCTGAAACTGCCAGCCTTCTGCAGGCTTTGCAATCCCAATTAGCCCTAAAATAACAGACATAATAAGCGCTGAAAAAAAACCAGTCCATATTACTTTTCTGCTTGCTCTGTAACCATAAACTTCAGTTAATATATCACCAAAAATATAAGATAATGGGAAAAGAATAGTCCCACCATCAAATGTAAATTTCCAGATTTGTACAATTTTTGTAGATGCTATATTTGATATTAACAAAACTGCAACAAAAAATCCTGTTATTATATCTAAATAAATGTAACTAGGTTTTTTTTGATAATTCTGAACACCGTCTTTTTTTATTTCTATAATTTCATTCATTTCTATAACTTATTTCATTCCTATAAATTTTTTATTTTTATTAAATTCATCAGCTTCTTTAAGTTATTTAATGCTTTTAACTTATTTAAATGCTTTAATTTTTTTAGTTTCTCCTTCATTTTCTTTGTTATTCTTATTCTTTTAGTTTTTACAATTTTTAAATAACTATTTCTTATATAACTTATTATAATATTTTTATTTTCAAAATTTATATATGATTAGTATCTTTTCATACAGGATTTTAGAATATCTTAATTCATCTTAGCATTATTTTTATACTTTATACTCACCTTAGCATTATTTTAGTTTTATTTTTAAATTATTTTTAAATTTAACTTCATTCATTTTAGTTTTATTTCTGGATTTATTAACAAATTTAATAGTATAATGTAAAAAATAAACAAATCAATAAATTTGCAAAAATTCAGGAGGCATTAAATGAGTAACGATAAAAAAGTTGATAAAACTATAATATATTATGTTATTGGAGGAGCAGCAATTGGAGCAATTGCCGGCTATATAATAAAAAAAGTTGGTATGAAAAATGTATTAAACCTTCTTAAAGCAAAAAATATAGTACCTGAAAACATAATTGACACAATATCAGAGTTTACTGAAAAAAGTAAAAAAATAAACATTGATATAGATAGTGACGAAGAACAAGAAGATTAAACAAGTGGATAAAAACAATATGCAAGATTTAGGACTACAAGTTAGCTATATAACAGCTGAGGAGATTGACTCCTTAATTGAAAAAAAAGACTGGAAAAAACTAAAAGATTTAGTTTTAAAAATTAACACTGCTAGAGAATTAAGTGATATATGGGATAATATAAAAGAAGAAAATAAAATTATTTTATTTAGATTTCTTCCTACAGCTTTAGCTGGAGATGTTTTTTCAAAACTTGATCAACCAGAACAGGAAAAGATATTAAAAAATTTAAATGATATCCAGCTAAAGAACATAATTATGGAACTCGAGCCTGATGAAAGAACAGAACTGTTTGAGGAACTTCCAGGAACTATTACTCAAAAATTATTAAATATCCTTCCTTACGAAGAAAGACAAGAAGCCTTAGCGTTACTTGGCTATCCCGAAGACAGCGTTGGAAGATTAATGACTCCTGATTATATTGCTGTAAAAGAAGATTGGTATATACACCAATGCTTAGCACACATAAGAGAATTTGGAAAAGATGCAGAAACAATAAACATGATATATGTTGTTGATAACAATTGGCATTTACTGGACAGTATAACAATTAGAAAGTTTATTTTAGCTGACCCTGAAGAAAAATTAAAGAAAATAATGGATTATAAATTTTTATCTATTCATGCCGAAAAAGACCAAGAGGAAGCAGCGGCCATTATGAAAAAATATGATTTAGTTGCTTTGCCTGTCATAGACTCTAAAGGTGTTTTACTTGGTATTGTTACAATCGATGATATTATGGATGTTGTAGAAGAAGAAACCACTGAAGACTTTCAAAAAGGTGCAGCAGTTGCCCCAATTGATATTAGCTATACAAATGTTTCACCGTGGATCTTATATGTAAAAAGAGTTGGGTGGTTGTCCATATTATTATTTGCAGGACTGCTGTCTTCAGAAATTATATCAAAATTTGAAAAAACTCTAGAATCAATTATTGCGCTTGCCTTTTTTATACCAATATTAATAGACAGCGGTGGAAACACTGCAACACAGTCTGCAACATTGGTAATAAGAGCTATTGCTGTAAAAGACTTAACTTTTAAAAAATGGTTTAGGGTAGTAAAAAAAGAACTTATTACTGGCTTGCTATTAGGAGTTACGCTTGGTGCAATATTTTTTGTTTTACGATATATAATATTTAAAGATATTTTTCTTTTAGGCGTTACACTTGCAATATCTACTTTTTTAGTAATACTTATTGCAAACTTAATTGGGGCAGTTTTGCCCATGCTACTGACAAAAATGAAGTTAGACCCTGCATTAATTAGCAGTCCGCTTTTAACTACCATTCTTGACTCACTGGGGTTATTTATATATTTCACAGTAGCAAAGTTAGTTTTTAGATTATAATATTTTTGGAGGTTTTAATAGGAAAATGATTAAAAAAAGAAATGTATTATTATTTTTTTATTTAATTATTATCATATTAATAGGTGTCTTTTGTATTTTATCATTTAGCTCTTGTAAAGGAAGTTTCTTTTCTAATTTAGTTAAAGATAAAAACAATAAAGAAACCAACTTAACAACAGATACAAATCAGGCAGAGCTGGAAACAGACAAAAAAGAAGAAACAGTAATAGGAGGAGAAGAAGATACAAAAGAACAAAAACAACAAGACTATTCATCAGAAGAACAATCATCAAAAGATTCAAAAGAAGAAGATAATGCAGGTCAAGAAAACTCTACTGAACAAATAGACATTTCTAATCAGATAATAGTGACGAGTCCAAAACCTAACCAGATAATATACAGCCCTTTAATAATCGAAGGGAAAGCAATAGGAACCTGGTATTTTGAAGCAGATTTTCCAGTTAAGCTCTTAGATGCCAATAAAAATATTATAGCTGAGCATTATGCACAGGCACTTGGTGAATGGATGACAGAGGATTTTGTTCCTTTTAAATCCGTTATTGAATTTGAAAAACCTAATACTGAAAGGGGGATTTTAGTATTAGAAAAAGATAATCCAGCTGGACTTCCAGAATATGATGCTAAACTTGAAATACCTGTTATATTTGGCAGCAAAAAATATTAATATAGCAAGGGCAATTATTTATCAGGAGATAATTACTTCAAATAAGTAATTTACTTTTTAACTGCTTTTAACTGCTTTTTTTAAAGGTAAACCAATTACTATTAAAAAAATAACCAAAAAAATACTAAAAATTGCTCCTGGCAGAGATGCTTTTTCGCCAAATAATGAAAGAGCAGTTGCTGAAGCAAATCCACTGTTTTTTATTGCAGCTGCAAGAATTAAGCTTTTTATTATCCTATTATCAAATTTTAGCTTTTTTAGTATAAAGTTTGTAAAAATCCATAAACCAAAAATTGAAACGACCGAAATTAATGAAATAATCCCTAGAAGTTTAAAATCTTTAAAAAATACATCTCTATTTAAAACCACAACTGCAAAAATTACAATAAAAAGCCCCCAGTTAACAATTGCACCTCTCCATCTCGATATATGTTTTTCTAATTTAAATTTAACAATTATTTGTGAAATTATTATTGGTGCTATAATAAGTTCAATAAAAACAATAATAAGATCTAAAGGCTTTACAAAATTTTGACCAATAAAAATAATTCCAGCTAAAGGTATTAAAAAAAGTGCAGCTATGTAGGCTCCAACCATACCAAAAAGCGAAAACTTATCATCTGCACCAATTATATACGAAAAAGGAACAACAGCAACGCCTGGAGGTGCTGATGCTAGTATTACAAAACCTATCCATAGGTTTTTATCTGTTATTAAAAAATGCGCAAGCCCAAGCATTACAGCACCAAAAATAAAGTAACTAAAAAGTATTGTGTATAAAACTGGCTTAATAAAGGCTTTAAAACTTAAAAAACTTCTAAAAGAAAACTGTGTTAATGATACAATCATTACTATGGCAAGTGCTGGAATAGTTGAATGTTTAATCCAGCTACCTATATTTTTAATTGACAGCCCCAAAACCAAAGCCAATAACAGAATAAAATTTCTATTATTAATTATTTTGATTAAAGATCTCATTTAGAATTATTTTTTTATACAATTTAATAATATCATTAATAATATTGTTTATTACATCTTTTAGCATATTATTTAATGCACCATTTATATCTACTACTCTACTACTTAGGTCTATCTTTTAATAAGGCATCATTAAGCACACAATTTAAGTATAAAATTTAAACATATATTTATTTTCTTATAATGCTTTAGATTCTACTAAAAAAGCATCTTCAATAGCTTTAATTATTATATCATTTTATAAGTATAGGTTAATTTTTAGTTATGTTTAATTTTTTCTTTATTTGAAAAATAAAGTATTATTTACGCTAAAAAAATGCAAATCGTGAATAAATTTAATAATTATTGTAATATTATAAATTCTTGCAATATGTTGTCCTAAGCAAAGTGAAAATAAACTTATGAATTTTTTAAAAGATCCATCTTCTTACATAAAGAGTTTTTTGAGAAGTAGTGTTAATAATTTTGATAACAATATCCACGAAGATTTAAATATTTTAAATCAGCCAATAAAAAATATTATTTTCTTATAGATGAATATCAATATATAAAAGATGGTGGAAGTAAATTAAAACTGCTCTATGATACTTATAAAAATGTTAAATTTATTATTACAGGCTCATCTAGCCTTGGGCTTACAAGTAAAACTATAAAATATCTTGTCGGAAGAATATTCCTATTTGATCTTTATCAATTTGACTTTGAAGAATTTCTAAGTTCAAAAGAAAATAATATTTATAACTATTATAAAAAAATACAACCCTGAAAGAGGACTAATACTTACAAAAGGCTTTTTTAGTTTTCAGAAAATTGAAAACTCAAAAATACTATTTATTCATGCCTGGTTTTTATAAATCATAAAAATTAAAAAAATCTTAAAAAAGTAAAAAAATACAAAATTTATTTAAAATTATATTATAATGTTACTAATTATAAATTTTATCAGGTAACAACGGGATAATATATATATTGAAATTTTATTTTATTATTTTTTTCTTAATAACAATTTATAAACATCTCGTTAATATCAATCAATTAATAATATAAATAAGAGAAAGGAAAAAAATGGAGGTTAAGCTTCTCTATCATCCATCTTATACAATGGCAAATGTTAAACTTTCTGCTGGTGAAGAAATCCGTGCAGAATCAGGGGCAATGGTTTCCATGAGTGATGGCGTTGAAATGGAAACTAAAATGCAGGGCGGGTTTTTAAAAGCACTTGGCAGATCTTTTTTAGGTGGTGAATCATTTTTTATTAATACCTTCAAATCTGCAAATGGAGGTGAAATAAATTTTGCACCTCCTCTGCCAGGTGATATGTTTGTTCTTGAACTTGAAAAACCAATGTTAATACAATCAGGAAGTTATGTTGCTTCAGAAAGCAGTGTTGATATTGATACAAAATTTGGTGGGGCAAAAATGTTCTTTGCTTCTGAAGGTTTATTTCTGCTTCGTGCTACAGGTAAGGGGAAAATTATTCTTTCAAGTTTTGGGGCAATACATGAGATAATGCTACAGGCTGGAGAGAAGTATATAGTAGATACTGGTCATTTTGTAGCCTTTGATGAAGGTATAGGCTTTAATGTAAGAAGAGTTGGCGGTATTAAATCAACCTTATTTAGTGGTGAGGGCTTAGTTGTTGACATTACTGGTCCCGGTCGAGTATTAATTCAATCAAGGTCAACTGATTCTTTTTTAGGCTGGTTAATACCCAAACTGCCTAAAAATAAATAGGTATAAATAAATAGTTAAAAATAATGAAATTTGCATGCCAGTTAAGGACTGTTAAGGGGTTGCTTTGTCTCGTGTTTTATACCTGGCATTATCTTAATTATAAATATAGTAGGTGTGGCAATTATTGCATTAATACTTCTTACAAGAAAGAAAATGCATAGAATAATAATTAGTAATTAGTTTTTAGTTTTATAAAAACCATTACAAAGGAGAAAATAATGACAGAAAAAGACACTGAATCAAATTGCTTTAGCAAGAGAAATAAGAAAAATGGTGGACACAGTGGCTCAGGAATAATGGGTGCAGCATATTTTATGGCTTTTATTGGTGCAGCAGTTTACTACATTTCACCTACAACCACTGCAGGAGCAGGTTTTTTAGGTTTTTTAAAGGCACTTGTTTGGCCAGGGTTTCTAATTTTTGATTTGCTTAAATATCTTAATATGTAATAAGATAACTCTTTTTTTAATATTAGTTTTACTCAAGTAAAAACTTTAAGAAAGGTTTGCTGCTTTAATTGCTTTTAATTTTACCCTAAACAAAATTAGGATTATAATAAAACAGCAAACTGAAACAACAATTAACAGTACATTAATACCAAGTATTTTATAATATTCCATTATATATCCACTTATGAGCTGGAAAAAAATAAGCCCCACAACAGACATTGAAATAGTAACACTTAAAATAGTACCTGAAGATTTTTTGTTTTCTTCAACTGCAATTGCGTTTAGTATTGGGAAAAAACTTGGATATGACATGGCTTGAATAATTAAAAAGAACAATTTTAAACAAACTATTTGAGAAATACTGTATAATATAGTACTGATACAGCCAATAATTGAAAAAATAAAAAGCAATTTTAATTCGCTTATTTTCTTTACTAATTGTCCCGAGATTATTACCCCAATAGAATTAAAAACCCAGAAAATAGTCAGAAAAGCAGAGCCAAAAGATATAGGGATATTAAAACTTGAAAAATATGTTGTAAGCCATATTGATAAAATTGAAAATATACCTATATTAAAAAATAATCCAGCACAGCAAAGCATAATAACTTTATTTCTCAGCACTTCTTTATAACTTAATAAACGATTATTATTTTTTTGAAAACTATTTTGACTTTTTTTATCTCTAAGGTTTAAATTACAGCCGCTTATATCGTGACATAACTTTAAAAAAAGAAAGGTCATAAAAAAAATCACTACAAAGAAAAATATAAAAATGAATTTTATCTCTAAATTTAAAAATAAAAAAATACTTATACCCAGTGGCCCTAAAACAGCCCCGATATACCAGAAAAAATCCAATTTTATGAAAACAGGGCTACAATTGGCATCAAACATTTTTGTTATATATGTATGAATACCTGAGTCTAGGATGCCGCAACCTAATCTTAAAAAAATTAGACTTATTATTAATACAAAAAGACTAATATAAATACCAAAAATTAAAAAACCAGTTGCTAATATAATAAGACCAGATAATATTATACGTTTAAGGTTATATTTATCTGACAATCTTCCTGCAATAAATGTAGATACAAGAGAAATTGTTGAGGATAAAAATAAAATCAGTCCAATCTTATCATATCCTATTTTTAATTTCTCCGATAGGATAGGAATTAGTGGATCTATAACTGTGTAAGCAATACCAAAAAAAATAAATATAATAAATAAAATGTTCAAACTAGAATTGCTGCTTTGATTTTTAAGTATTTTTTCCTCTTTTTCTACATACATGAATTTATCGGCAAAGTTTAAAATTTTCTAACTAATAGATATGTTACAGATTTTTTAATATACCTTTAAAACAATAAAATAAATTTATTGCTATATTTTTTACTAAATATTTCAACACTATTAAAAATTAAGGGCATATTTTTTTAATATCATCCATTGGGAAATGACGAATATTTCTGGTTATAAGCGCTGCACCATTAATTTTTGCAGTTGCAGCAATTAATGCATCTGGTATTGTTAAATTGTGGGATTTATAATATATCATCCTGTATTGCCCAGCAGTTTTAGCCATTAGTGCATCAATATTTATTACAGTCATAATTTTTAAAAGTTCATCCACAGCTTGGTATTCCTGGGTAAATAAAAAAGAATAAATTTCTGCAACAGAAATAACTGAAACATAACAAATATTATCAGTAAAATTGCCAACAATAGATGAAATATTTGTCTTTCCTCTTAAATGATCAATTAAAATATCAGTATCTATAAGATACTTCTGATTATTTATATGTTTCAATTCTCTTTTCCCAATCTTTTCGCATTTCTGAAACTATCTCTTCACTGCTAATTTTATCTTTGAAACGCTCTTTAAGCATCCCGTAAGTTTTTTCAAGAATGCGTTCTCCTGAACTATTGCCAAAATCTACCAATAACTTATAATCAATAGCCTCTCTAATTAGCTCAGCCACTGTTATTTTTTTAACTTTTGAGAGTTTATTTAAGTTTTCAAATTGATCTTCTCTTATGAAAATACTTACTCTCTTCATTTTAATAAATCCTTCTTAAAATCCTTCTTAATTAACTCCTTATAGCTTCAAAGTTTATCTTTTTTAAAAAATATATATACACATAATCATTATGTATATTTTATATGCCTATGTCAAGCATATCATTTAATTTTTATTCAATAATAATACTAATTTTAATATTAACTTAATTGCTCTACTTTTTAGTATTAACTAACACCATTTTCAGCTTCCTATTATATTTACATCTGCAACCTGCCCAGTAAAATTCCACCCAAAACCATAAACTTTAATTTCTTTTATAATTTGTGGTTTATCTTCTAATTCAAGAAGGTTTGGACTTATATACCAGAACCATCTATCTTTTG
>CAYLWJ010000005.1:0-2744 GCA_964387355.1 uncultured Actinomycetota bacterium
GCAGCAAACATCATGGTCGGCTTTATTAAGCCCGCTTCTAGTAAGGTTTGATTTAAGTGCTCCATAAAATCGATAAAAGTTCTATCTTCATCCTTGTTTGGGTCAAGATTATGTCCGTATCCGCGGTCAATAAATGGGTCAATTATCCCTCCATAGCCAAGAAATCCTTCAAAATAGAAACGTTCAAGAAGTAATGGCAAAATATCCTGAGAGCGAATGCCTTCAAAACCCGATTTGGAGTAGTCCCAGTCCAAATATGTTTCATGCATCTGGTTGAACTGAAAGTGAAATCGATAATGATCTGGTATGATTTTCCATATGAGATTTATCCACTCAAGCGTTTCTGGCCACCGCCTGTGTCCATTCCTACCGATCATGTCAGCGATCAAAAATATCCCTTCTTCTGGCATAGTGTTTAATATTTCGTCAAATAAACCTTCTAAATTGAGAATGTGATGTAATGCATTATGTCCGAGAAAAATATCTACTATTGTGTCTTTAAAACTGACCTTATTCAAATCAGTCTGCAAAAATTTAAAATATTCACTTAACTTCTTTGAATTAACCTGTTTTTCGGTAGTGTCAACATTCTTGTGTAAATTTTTTATAGAAAGGCAAATTAGGATGTACCTTGCCTATTTTTGTATGTCTCCAGCTCATCTCCATTTTTAAAGATATGAATGCCAATAATAAATAACAGGAGCTCTCTCCCGCAACTATTTCCATTGACTTTGTCCTCCGCTTAAATTCTTTGTTCAGTCTCTCTATTATATTTGTTGTCCTAAGCGATATCCATTCCTCCTCTGGAAAGTTAAAAAAGGTTAGACAACTCTCTATTGAATTTTGCAGCGTTTTAACTGCTGATGGTAGTTCTTTCACCCATCTTTCTATAAACAATTTTGTAAATTCTTCCGCTTTCTTCTTTGATGATGCATAAAATATTGAACGCAAATCATCTGCTACAGCTTTCTTCAATTTCTGAGGAACCTTTGAAAGAATATTCCTTGATACATGTACCTGACATCTCTGTATCTTTGCATTCGGAAATTCCTCTTTAAATACTATTTGCAGTCCTGTTAATCCATCCATTACCCCAAGTATTACTGAACTGCCATCAAGCCCCCTTGATTTAAGATCTTTAAATACTTCCCTCCATGATGTCGCTGACTCTTTATCACCTGACTGAATACAAAGAACACATCTTGTGTTATCATGCCTTACCCCTATTACAACCAATACAGGTACAATCTGAACGCTACCACCTACTCTCATCCTGAAGTTAACTCCATCTATAAATAGATACTTTATCTTCTCTTCAGATAAATCCCTCGTTCGCCACTTCTCAACTGCTTCCTTCAGTTTTTCTGTTGCTTTACTTACCTCTTCATGAGAAATCCTTCTTCCTATGAGCTTTTTGCTTAACAGAGAAAGTGTTCTTGTGCTTATCCCTGTAAGATACATCGCTGATATATCTTCTCTGATTCGGTCTTCGTATCTTTTACTTCTTGGTAAAACTTTACTTTTAAACTCTCCATTTCTATCTCTGGGAACTTTTATTTGTACCTGCCCTATGTTTTTTAAATAAAATTCTCTTGGATACGAACCATTACGATAGTTTTTGCTGTCTTGCTTTCTTTCATATCTCTGCCTTCCAAGATGAGCAGTCAGTTCTTGTTGCATGAGCTCAGTTAAAAATGAGCCTACTGATTCTCTGAAACTGCTCTCAATGTAATTAAAAATTTTCTCAGGCATTGCTTTAATCTCCTTGATTAATTCTACAGCTTCTGATACACTAATTTTTAATTCCATGGATGTGCCTCCTTGTTTTAGTTTTTTGTCATTAATATTTTACAGGAGGTACATCCTTCTTTACCCTATAAAATTTACACAAAATATTTTACACTACCATTTCCTCATTGATGATATAAATGATCCGTATGTTAAAATCAAATATTCATTCTCTTCTTATTTAACATACATTGTTAGAAATGACTTAAATGAAATAGCTACTGGTCAGACTAATCTTACGGGTACAATTGCTTCTGAAGGTTTAATTGCTTTAGGTTTTCCGTTTATGTATTTATTCTCAATAATTGGTGCTTTAATTGTAGGAATTAATTATCAAATTATTAAAAATGCGTTAATATATAATAAACCCAAAATTACAGCAATTTCTTCTACATTTTTTGTTTTTTGTACTTGGAGTTGGCTTAAAGGTGGCGATATTACAAGTATACTACACATATCTAATATTATTGGGATTATATTTACTTATATGATGTTAAGTTTTTTAGAGAAATTGAGTCTTTTTTATAGAGGTATGATGAAATGAAGGTTCTTTACATCAGTCATCCAAAAGATTATGGAGGAATGTCAAAAAGTATATTCTTGTTAACTGAAGAAATAAAAATTAATCATTCAGAATTTAGACCTGTTTTTTTTGTCTCTAAGGGAGATTTTGAAAAATTATTAATAAAAAAAGGTTATAAAACTTACTCGACTAAGTGGATTTCTATATTTGATAATACCAGATTTGGGTATTATCGAGGATTTAGATGGTTGATTTTATTAAGAGAAATAGTACACATTCCATTTACATTAATTAAACTTTATATCATCCTTAAAAAGGAAAAAATTGATATTGTTCACTTAAATGATGCACCATTATTCTTTTATCCTTTTTTTATTAAAAAAATTTATAAAGCAAAAATTATCCTTCATATAAGATGCGTACTAAATACTAC
>CAYLWJ010000006.1:0-18653 GCA_964387355.1 uncultured Actinomycetota bacterium
GAGAGCAGTAAAACTTGCTAGGGGTGAAGCAACCATAGAGGAATATCAGGCAATAGGTCCACTTTATATTCAAACACCAGTTGTAACAATAGAAAACGTTGATGAATGGATTGCTAAAGTATCAGCAATCATGCCTAAGAAATAAAAAGAGTAAAAAAGTAGATAAATTAAAATAAAGTAACTATATAAAAAAACATTAGCCTAATAATATTATTAGGCTAATGTTTTTAAAAAAATAGTTAAAAATACCTAAAATAACTTTTAAAGGGTTAAAAGGGTTTGAAATTATCTAATTCAAAAATATTAACAATTATTATTTACATTGTTTCAATAATAGCATTTTTTTTTATCATTATTCAACTATTAAGCAATGATAAAACACAAATTGGTGCAGTCCAAAAAATTTATGACAGTGATTTAGAAAATGTTATAAATAAAATTTATTATTCTATCGACTATGGAAATTTTGATGTTCTATCAAGCTATGCATTAGAAGGTAGATGGCTTCCTGCAGGAATACAAAATAATAAGAAATTTTATACTTTAAATGGTCTGGTAAGTAAAGAGGATTTTATTAATTATGCAGTTAAAGATTATGGAGAAAATGGCTGGCGATTAAAATTTACTTCATTAGAAATTAAGGATATTAATAAAATTGATAAGGAGAAATTTTTAGAAGATTTTTTACCAGAATACGAAATAATAAAATTTATTAAATTTGATATAAATAAAAATCCTGTTTATTTAGCGAATATAAAAGGTTTTATTGTTGGCAGTTGCTCTATAACAGATTGGGAAAAAAAATTACCTATGTTATGGGTAAATACAGGATGGAAAGTAATTGTTAGTGGAACTCCGGATGATTTAAGACTTATTCATAGAGACCAATGGTTTGCAAATATAAATTTTAAAATTATACAAAGCGATGGTTAATAGATTAAAAAATGAAAAAATAGTATATTTTGATAATAGTGCGACCTCATGGCCTAAACCTAAACAAGTTTTAGATTCTATGAAATTTTTTATTGAAAAAGTTGGAGGAAGTCCTGGTAGGTCGGGTCATAGAATGTCTATTAATGCCAGCAGATTAATAGAAGAGGCAAGGGAGTCAGTTTGTAAATTGTTTAATTTTTCTGAAACTTCTAATGTAATTTTTACAAAAAACGCTACAGAAGCCCTAAATATTTGTATATTTAGTTTGCTAAAAGATGGCGGAAATGTAATTACTAGTTCAATGGAGCATAACTCTGTAATGCGTCCAATTAGATATCTTGAAAAACAAGGAGTTTCTGTTTCCATAGCTAAATGTTCTTCTGATGGTATTCTTGATCCAGAAGAAGTTTTTAAACAAGTTAAAGTTAATACAAAGTTAATAGTTTTAACTCATGCATCAAATGTTACTGGTACAATATTTCCGATAGAAGAAATAGCCTTAGGGGCAAAAGAAAGAAATATTCCTTTAGTAATTGATTGTGCGCAAACTGCAGGCGTTGTACCTTTGAATTTAAATTTAGATGAGTATGAAAATTGTGTAGTAGTTTTTACTGGACATAAAAGTTTATTTGGACCTACAGGTACAGGCGGTATGTGTGTAGGAGGTAAAATTAGATTGAGTCCTTTAATTTATGGTGGTACTGGAAGTAAATCTGATGAAGATATACAGCCTGATTTTCTACCAGATAGCCTTGAAAGTGGTACACTTAATGTAACAGGTATAATCGGTCTAAAAGCAGGGATTGACTTCATTTTAAAAATTGGCCTTGATAGTATTAGGGAACATGAAAAAAGATTGGTTGAATTATTTATAGAGAACATTAGAAATTTAAAAGAGATCAAAGTTTATGGTTCATTGGATACTAATAATAAAATTGGAATTGTGTCTTTCAATATCGAAAATGAAATGCCATCAAAAATAGGATTATTATTAGATTCAAAATATGGGATTATGTGTAGAGTAGGCTTACATTGCAATCCCAATGCACATAAAACAATAGGCACTTTTCCAAACGGTACAATAAGGTTTAGTTTTTCTTATTTTAATAGTATGGGTCAAGTAAAATATGCAATAAAGTCAGTTAAAGAATTAATAAAATTATTGAAATAAATTTAAATGTTGCAATTTTTTTAAAAAATGGATGGAGTTATAACTTTTTTTTCATCTCAACAGGTAATGAAAGCTGAAAAAATCTTTAAGAAAAATAACTTAAAGGTAACCATCATTCCTGGGCCAAGGGAGATTAGTCCAAATTGTGGAGTTGCTTTGTGTTTTAATTATAGTGAATTAGAACAAGTTAATAAAATAATAAAAGAAAATAATATAATTTATGAAGCTATTCATTATTATCCCCAAATAAAAACAATATCAAAATGGTTATAAAAAATGATTAGGATAAAAAATAATTATGAATAAAGTGAGTAAAATTAAAAAAATATTTTATAATCCAATTTTTTTTGGAATTGTTGCTGGGATTGTTGCTGTTTTAGCCCAGCCAATTTTTAAGATACAACCACCATCAGCCTATGGGCTTTGTACTGTTTGCCATGGGAGAGATTTGATCAATTGGTTTAGTGTAAAAATTTTTAAATTTGAAATGGAGTCGGCAGTTGTATCTATTAATTATCCTTTACTTACAACGGTTGGTTTAATAGTAGGTGCACTTATATCATCAAAGTTAAATAAAGAATTTAAAGTTTTGCATGTTGAAAGTTTAATTAAGATGTTTTTTCTTGGTTTAGTTGTTTCAATTTTTGGTTTAATTATTATGAGTTGCCCTACTCGGTTGTTTTTAAGATTTGCATATTCTGATCCATTTGCGCTTATAGCTATTTTTGGCCTTATAATTGGCATTGGAGTTGGCAGTATTATTATAAAAAGATTTTAGAATGAAAGTTTTAAAATGATTTTAATAATTGGGAGTTTAATTGTTGGTTTAATAATTGGTTTTTTAGGTCAAAGATCGAGAATGTGTTTTATTGGAGGTTTTAGGGATTTTTTTATTGTTAAAGATAAAGAACTTTTAAAAGGCATAATCTCTTTTTTTGCATCCGCATGGCTGTGTATACAGATTTTATTTTTAATAAGCAAATTATCCGAAAAATTTCAAATATTTAATTTAAAAAATGTAGTTTATCCAGGGTTTATAAGTGCAATATTAAGTAAATTTGGATTAATAAGTTTAATTGGCGGTTTTGGTCTTGGTTTATTTTCAACTTTATCTGGTGCATGTCCAATGAGACATCATGTTTTAGCTGGCCAAGGTAGAGTTGATTCTATAGTTTATTTATTAGGATTTTATACTGGCATAATTATTTATTATGTTTTTTTAATAAAATTTATTTCTATATATCTTTAAAATAAATAAATTAATTTTTAACTAATTTTTCTATTAAGTTAAGCTTCAGAATTTGTTTAAATTTTTAAGATAATTTTACATAAAATACAAGCTACAAAAATATTTATAATTATACTAATATAAATTTTATTCTTTTTTATAAAATATAAATTGAAATATTATTGCAAGAATTAAAATAATCATGCCTGCAGAAATTCCTGCTATACTAAATATACTGTAACTCATGTAAGCCCTCCAATTTATCATTAACTATTATAAATTATTTTAGATATAAATTATAATTGTAGTCATAATTATAATTGTAATCATAATTATAAAGATAAATAATAAATATAAATATTAAATATAAATATATATATCTTTACTTATTAAATATCTTTCACTTGTATTGAACTTATATTAAAATTTTTAAAATTTTTTCAATCATAAGAGAGATCAATCATAATATAAGTCAATCATAAGAGAATTTCTTATTAAATAATACCTTTACAAATTGGACTGATATTAAATACGCAATAACAAGGGCAAATATTATACCAATAAAATATAAAGGCAGTTTTTCAAAACCAAAGAATTTTCCGACAATTGAATATACAATTAAATATGCTAATCCTACGATACTAAAAGCGCTAATTAAAAGAAGTTTGCTTGGCTTACTTTGTGAAAAAGGCAAAAATATACTTGCTATGGTCGGGCTTATCATGTTGCCGAAATTTGAACTTGAGCCCATTCTTATATATTTAATGATATTTCCAAAAACTTTTCTTCCTTCAATAACACCTTCTTCAAGTGCTGTCAAATCCTTTTCTAAAAGAATAATATCTGCTGTTTCTTTTGCTATATCTGCAGCATTATTTACAGAAATTCCAACATCTGCAGCTTTTAACGCTGGTGCATCATTTATACCATCACCTAAAAAACCAACTACATTTCCACAATCCTGAAGTACTTTTATAATTCTTTCTTTTTGGAGCGGTGTAAGCCTTGTAAATAAAGTATTATTTATAGCAGCTTCTTGGAGTTCTTTATCATTTAGACTGTCAATTATTTCTCCAGAAATTATTCCTTTGACTTTTAACTCGACAAAATCACAGATGTTTTTTGCAACTAATGCATTATCACCTGTTAAGATTTTCAGCTCAATATTTAAGCTTTTTAGTTTTTGTATTGTTTCTTTTACGCCGGGTTTTGGAGGGTCTAAAAATGCTACATATCCTTTTAAGACTAAATTTTTTTCATCATCTTTAGTATAAGTTTCTTTTAAATCTTTTATTTCCTTATAAGCTAAGGCTACAGTTCTAAAACCTGAGCTATTAATTTTTGTTATTTGTTTTTTTAAATTGTTAATAATTGAATCGTTAATTTTTTTTATTTTACCGTCTAATTCAAAGTGAGTGCAGCGCTTCATTATTTCTTCAGGTCGTCCTTTTGTTATAAGGAGATGGGTTCCATTTTTTGAAACAATTATTGACATTACTTTTCTAATAAAATCAAATGGTATTTCATCAATTTTTTTATATTTAGTTGAAATCTGCTCTGTTAGCTCTTCATGGTCAAGAATTGCCCTGTCAAGTATGTTTTTCAAGCCTGTTTGGTAGTAACTGTTAATATAAGCTAGCTCTAAAACTTCTTCATTTTCATCTCCATTAAGGTCACAGTGCCTTTCAAGTATAATTTTATCAAGTGTTAAGGTGCCTGTTTTATCAGTGCATAATATATTGATAGCTCCAAAATTTTGTATTGAATTTAATCTCTTTACAATAACTTTTTTACGAGACATTTGCATTGCGCCTTTTGAAAGGTTTAAAGCAATTAACATTGGAAGCATTTCTGGCGTTAAGCCAACTGCTACTGCAACTGCAAACAAAAGTGCTTCAATAATATTTTTCTTAAATACTGCATTTATCACAAAAATGGAAAAAACCATTATCAGCATAAGTCTTAACATAAGCCATACATATTTTTTAATGCCTTTATCAAAGTTAGTTTCAGGACCTTTTTTTGCAAGTTTTTGAGAAATTTCACCAAATTGCGTCTGCTTTCCTGTTTTAATTACAACTGCTATTGCAGTTCCAGTAACTACACTTGTGCCCATAAATAATAAGTTTGGAATTTCTGTAATATTTAAAGCATTTAGTAGTACCGTTTTTTGTTTTTTTCCAGAACCTGAAATGTTTCTAGAACCTGGAATGTATAAATTATAATTATTGACTTGTTCATTACTTGAATTGGTTGGTATTGCATTTTTTTCAACAGGATAGGATTCGCCAGTTAGTGAAGATTGATTAATTCCATTATAAGAGGTGCCAAACTCTTCCAATAGCTCATTGATTGACTTTTGGGAGTACTGTTTATACTGATTAATTTTTGAAAAGTTGATTTTTGAAGTACTGCTAATTTTACCGACAGCGCTGATCTTACCGATAGTTCTATTAGTAATGCTATTGGTATTAGTATTGTTATTGGTGTTGTTATTAATATTACTGTTGGTGTTGCTATTGGTGTTGCTGTTAGCATTGACACTAGTATTACTACTAGTATTACTACTGGTGTTACTACTGATGTTACTACTAGTGTTACTATTAACATTGCTACTGATATTTCTAACTGTATCACTAACTGTTTTACTAACGGTATCACTAGGACTGACTTTGTTTGTGCTATAGGCATCATTATTAGACTCAACAGTATTATTAACAATGGTTTTAGTGTTTTTCTTTCCGCTTCTGTTTCCAATTTTCAATGGCACCTCCTTTAAAAATAAATAGTCTGCTAAACAGCAAAAAACATACACTGCCTTTTAAAAAAATAAAAGTGCTTTAATTTTAATATTTGTTTTTTAATTGTTGATTTTATATAACTTTATTATCTTATTCTTAAAAATATTTTGATTTTTTTGGGTTTTAAATGAGCAGCTATATTTATAATAAAGTTGGTTTGGTTTGTAATTGGATTTGGAGGTTTATATGAAGAAATATATTTAAGTTTTTAAGAGTATAAATAGTATAATTTATTTTACTGTTAGTTTAGCATTAGTTTGGTTACTATTAGTTTTGATACTATTTGTTTGGTTAATTTTATTTAAAATGTTTGTTATCTTAAAATACAAAAATAAACAAAATTTTAATTTTATTTTAAAGTATTTTATGTTTTCCAAATCCAACTATAAAGAAAAATAAACCCAAAACTAGAATTGCTCATTTCAATATTTAATTTTCTTTGCAAGACACCGGTACTAATATTACCAACCCCTTTCTTTAGAAAATTTCTATTAGATTATGATATTATTATTATGATACTTAGTATAATTATCATTTTATAATTATCATTTAGCATTGTGATCAATTACAGTAGCTAACTTAATTTAAAATAAAAATTTATAAAAATCAATAATTTTTTAAAGCTATGTTTAAGTTATGTTTAAATTTTTTAATTTTACTATCATTCTTTAAATTATTTATTTAATTTGATATATTTATTATGATTAAATTATACTTAAATTATGTGCAATTATGTAATTATTGTATTTTGTTGGAATTTGATATAATATACTTTGTTTTTAATAATTATAAGTTTATTTAAGTTTGTTTAAGCTTATTTAATTTTGTTTAAATTTAATTAGATTTAAAAAGTTTGTTTATTTTGTTTAATTTTGTTTATTTGAGAAAAACCCCACAAATTTAGGGGGCGATAGGTTTCGACGGAAATAGGTTGAGCTAGGACTGCAAGCCAAGTTCCAGAACTTGTAAAAACTGGGCATAAACATAAATGCTAACGAACCTGAGTTAGCCTTAGCAGCCTAATAAACTAAGCTGCTACGTCTGTTAAAAGGTTTCCTGCGCTTTTTAACAGGCGTCGGTTAGCAGGATACCTTACAGCGGTTTTTCTGTAGCTGTTGTAAGGGAAGATTATACAGAATAGCTTATTTTAACCTTGTCCATTTGGTTAAAATAAGCGAAAGTTGAAAATGGAATAAGCTTGTAGATGTCCTTGTGGCAATATTTTCGGACGCGGGTTCAATTCCCGCCGCCTCCACCAAATTAATAATTTTTCTTTTATCCATTCTTCTAATTTTATTATAATTTTACATAAATAAACACGGTCAACTTTAA
Source organism: uncultured Actinomycetota bacterium (assembly GCA_964387355.1). Taxonomy (GTDB): domain Bacteria; phylum Actinomycetota; class Humimicrobiia; order Humimicrobiales; family Humimicrobiaceae; genus Calidifonticultor. Next base: position 7,466 of record CAYLWJ010000006.1, read on the forward strand.
GCTTATTTAATTTATAATTTAATGTTCTAAATAAAGCTTTGAATTTTTTATATCTTTTTGGAAGGCAACAAATTCGGTTGTGCAAACTGGGGATATTAAACTTAAACTATTGAAATAATTTTACTAGATTGTTAAATTAATTGTATGAAAGTATTGTTAATAAGTGATGTGGTTTTAGAACATATATACAGTAACTCTATTATAGAGAGATTTAAAGATATTGATTTTGTTATTTCTTGCGGGGATCTCCCTAACTATTATTTAGAGTTTATAGTATCTACACTAAATAAACCATTGTTTTATGTAATGGGCAATCACAACAGCACAACTTTTTATAGAGAAAACTTAATCGATAACAGCAATTATAAGGAAAGAACTATTAGGAATGACCAAGATACTGAAAATCTGCCGCAAGGCTGTATTAATTTAAACCAGAAAATTATTGAATACAAGGGTTTAATATTAATGGGGCTTGAAGGCTCTATGAGATATAGTTCTGGTGAGTATCAATACACTGATTTTGAGATGAGCTGGAAAATAAATAAATTAAGACCAAGACTTTTGTTAAATAAAATTTTTAAGAAAAAATATTTAGATATATTGGTTACTCATTCCCCACCTTATAAAATTCATGACAATGAAGATTTATGTCATAGGGGTTTTAGGAGTTTTGTTAAGTTTATTAACGTATATAAACCAAAGTATTTAATACATGGTCATATACATTTATATGGTTTAAACAAAGAGTGGCAAACAACTGTTGGAAGTACTAAGGTGATAAACGCCTATGGATATAGAGTTATTGAAATTTAATGCAATTTAGATTACTATCCTTACTAATTAAATTACCATCCTTAAGAAATATTATAACAAAAAAACACTATGACAAGTTACTTAAATACAATTGACAAATCTAATCAAGCATTTGATGAAGCACGATTTAAATCTCTTTTAAATAGTTTAAAATACATTTTAATTGGAAGAAATAATGAGCTTTTGTCATTTGATAAAATAAAAAACTCATTTGGTCTTTATAAGCAGAACTATTTAGGTATGCAAACTGTTGAAGTTGATAAAATTGTTGGAAGTATTGATAGATATAGTGATTTTGACAGATATTTTTTACCAAAAAAAGCGCATTTGCAAAGAAGATGGGCAAAAATTCATAATTTATTAGTTAAAGACGTTATTTTACCGCCAGTAAAATTATATAAAGTTGGTGATTTATATTTTGTATTAGATGGTAATCATAGGGTGAGTGTTTCTAAAAAATTAGGTGTTAAATATATAGATGCAGAAGTAATTGAATTTGTTACTGATGTACCTCTTAAGCCTGATATGAGTCCTGAACAAATTTTTTTAGAAGCTGAGAGAGAAAAATTTTTAAAAATAACAGGTTTAAAAAAAGCAAGGCCAGACATTAAAATCCGAATTACAGTACCTGGCGGTTATGATTTTTTGCTAAGCCAGATAAACAAATTAATGGTTCAGTTAAATGAAAACAAAAAAATTGATGAAAAACCTTTAACATTTGAAGAGGCGTCTTTAATTTGGTATGATAATATCTATTTACCAGCACTGGAATTTATTGATAGCTATGGGATTCTTAAAAAGTTCCCTAATAGGACAAAAACAGATCTTTATGTTTGGATAAATGAACATAAAAGATATTTAAGTCTTAAGTATGGTAGGGATGTAGTTATAAAATTTGCAGCTAAAGATTTTTTGTTAAGATATGCTAATAGTCCCTTAAGGCGATTGAAATTAAGAATTATAAGGCTATTAAATAAGTTTAAATAATCAGTTTAAACAAGGTTAATAGGGCACACTTGATAATTAAATTTATTTATTTTAAATTTCTCTGTTTTAATTGCTAGGATTTTTTCAGGAGTAGCTGCTGTAATGCTTTTATTTTTAATTATTTATGAAAAGCTAAATAATTTATGAAAAGCTAAATATTTAAATTTAATTTGAGTTGTAAACAAAACTCTTAAATAGTTTAACTTACTTTATAATTTAAACCTATAATTGGACTTATAATTTTAACTTATAACTTAAATTATAACTTAAATTTAAATTTAAGTTACATTTTGACTTATAAGTAACACCATCTTGCTTTTTCTATATCAACAAATTCTGGCTTATAAGGCTGTGGTTTTCTTCCGAAGCAGATACCCATACTTTCATAAAATTTAACCATTTCCTCGTTAACATGTCTTTGCTTTATTGCTTCATCTGTTGATATATATTCTATTTTACCATCAACAACACCAGTAATTGTAACACCAGATATGCCATTTATTAAGAGCACAACAGCACCTGCTCCTGTATCTTTACCAAAATTTGCATCTAGTGCGCTTGTACTTCCAGAACGAACAAGATAACTTAGAACCATTTCTCTTACTTCTGGCACCTCATTCATTTTCTCAACAAATAGACCTTGCTGGCGCATAAAATCTTTAAAACTCTCGTCACTTTTTATTCTTTTAGCAAGGTTTTCTCTAACATATTTGCCAACACCTGATAATTTTTTATGCCCAAATGCGTCAGTTGATACTGTATCATCAGTAATTATATTTCCTGTTGCATCAGTTATTCCTTCTGCAGCAACAATAACATATGTGCCTGCCTTATAAACACTTTCTCTAATTCTTCGCATAAATGTATTTTTTAGATTTTCGTAAATTATATCAAAGTCAAATGGTATTTCTGGAATTAAAATGCAGTCAGCATCAGCAGCAATACCGCCTCTAAATGCAGTATGCCCTGCATATCGTCCAAAAACTTCTATTACCATTATTCTATTGTGGCTGTTTCCTGTAGTTTTTAGCTCATCAATATACTGTGCAATTCTATTAATTGCAGAATCGCCACCAACAGAATATGAGTGAAGATCTAGGTCCATTGTTTTTGGGACATGAACACAAGGTATACCGTTTGCATTAAGGTCTACTACTACACTGCCAGTATCATCTCCACCTGATATAACAAGTGCCCCAATGTTGAATTTCTCTAAGCCCTTTATTATTTTTTCATATTTTTTATCATCTTCAATTTTAGCAATTTTAACTCTTGTATTACCTGCTTGTGAACCTGCTTTAAGAGAAGGAATATCATCTAATTTGTTAACATCAAGCTTTATAATATTTCCGCTGTCTAAAAGATTGTAAAGTCCAGCATAACCATTTGGGATAACATAGGGTTCAATGCCACTTGCAATTGCCATACTTGCAGCACCTTTTATTACTGCATTTAATCCTCCACAGTCTCCACCACTTGTTATAATTCCAATAGCTTTACCTTTTAGCATTAATATCCCCTTTCTGAATAATAAAATTTTTTAAAAAAACAAAAATTATGTATTTAAGATAAGAATTAAAATCAAACAAAATTTTGATTAAATTATTAACAACCTATGAATCACTTATGATTATAGAAAATTATAAGTAAAAATTAAATATATAATTTTCTTACTTTTTATCTAGCCTTAAATTATTCTATGAAATTTTTTTTGTATATTTTTGTTTTTTTTGTTTTATAAAAATATTTTTTATCAATTTGATTTAATATGTTTGAATAATTAACTAAAAATTACAACTAAATTTTTATTTATTATTTTTATTGATTTTTTTGACTTTAATACCTTTCTAAATATTCGTATATTAATATATTTATAACAATATAATTATATCAATACACACATTTTAATATAGGCATTTTAATACAAACATCTTAATGCAAGCTTTTTAATACACGTGTTTTAATTAGCATTGGGTATTTGTGCTATTTATAAATATATTAATAAATAAAATTATTAAAAAAATGTTAAATATTTTATTGATACATTGAAAATTATTAAAAGAATATTAAAATTTTACTTACTAATTTATAGGTTAATAAGTCTGGGGCTAGTTTAAAATGAATATTTTAAGTGAAAATAAAAATAAACAAGATTATTTTTTTTCTCAAAAATATGAAATTGAAAAAGCTTTTAATGAGTTTTTCGGTGCTGTTGCCATTTATAGCAAACAAAGGATAATAGAATCAAATGAAGCATTTGCAAAAGAATTTGGATTTAATAATAACGAAATTATTGGTGTACATTTAAATGATCTTTTTACTCTCGAATCGTATAATCAGGTTTTTAAAAATGCTATTTTTGGCAAAGAGTCTGTTTTTGAGGTTAATTGCAGAAAGAAGGATGGTACTGTATTTAGATGCAAAATAAGCAATAAAATTGAGAACAGAAATGGTAAAACAATAGGGTATTTAACAGTAAGAAGACTATTAGAAAATGCAGAAATTGAGATACCAAAAAAATATGATAGATATTCTGCTTTGTTTGAATATTCAATGGATGGTATATATATTTGCAGTACTGATGGTATATTTTTGGAAGTAAATCCTTCTTTTATTAATATGCTTGGTTTTGATAATCCTCAGGAGCTTATATCCAGAAAAGTTCCACCTCAACTTATGATTAAGAATGATAATTCTAATGAAAGTAATTTGAAACATAACTCTATTTTTGAAACCATAATAAGAAAAAAGGATGGTAGCGAGATAGTAATAGAGGTAAGTAATTGTTATATCTATGACAAGACAGAAATGCGGTATATACTTGGGATTGTTCGTGATATTACTTCAAGGAAAAAAAATGAAGAAAAAATTAGATTTCTTTCTTTTCATGATAGCCTTACTGGACTATATAATAGGTTGTTTTTTGAAGAGGAGTTAAAAAGGCTAGACCAAGAAAGAAATTTACCAATAAGTGTAATAATTGGAGATATAAGTGGACTTAAGCTTGTTAATGATACTTTTGGTCATAATGAAGGAGATAAAATTATTATAAGTTGTGCAGATATTTTAAGAAATTGCTGTAGAAAAGATGATATTATAGCAAGAATGGGGGGTGATGAGTTTTCAATACTTCTTCCTAAAACTAATGAAGAAGAGGTAGAAAAAATTATTGAGAGAATAAAAGAAAACAGCCAAAAAATCACGAACACAAAAATAAGTTTAAATATTGCCCTCGGTTATTCTTGTAAGTATAGTTTTGACCAAGACTTTAGAAAAATAATAAAAGAAGCCGAAGATAATATGTATACAAATAAGCTTGCCGAATCAAGAACTGTTTCAGATTCAATTTTCTCATCATTAAAAAGAATGCTATATGAGAAAAGTATTGAAACTGAGCTTCATGCCGATAGAATGAGAGATATGGCAATTAAGCTAGGGCAAGCTTTAAAATTACCTAAAAGAAAAATAGATGAACTAGTTTTATTATCCTCATTGCATGATATTGGCAAAATTACAGTTTCAGACGATATTTTAAAGAAAAAAGGCAAATTAACTAAACAAGAATGGGACATAATTAAAAAACACCCGGTTACTGGTTATAAGATAGTTCTTACATGTTCTCAATTTTCGCCAATTTCAAAAGGTATACTTTATCACCACGAAAACTGGGATGGATCAGGTTATCCAGAAGGCCTATCGGGAGAAAACATACCTATAACATCTAGAATTGTGTCTATAGTAGATGCATATGATGTAATGACTAATGGTAGACCTTATAAAAAACCAATGACCAAAAAAGAAGCTATTGATGAGCTCAAAAGGTGCTCTGGAAAACAGTTTGATCCAAAAATAGTTGATATTTTTATAAGTATACTATAGTTCTATGTAATACTATATAGGTTGTTTTAAGCATAATGTTGATTATTATTGATTATTAATATTGTTTTATTAATTTTATATCTTTCGTATTTTTTACAATAGCACTGTATTTAGTTAATCAACTAATAGAACCAAGAAGTCAAAATCATGCATTGCAGGCATGAATGGGGTTTCATATAAGGTAAAGAAAATCAAAGATTGGTTATAAAAGCAAAAATTGGCTTAATGAGTTAATGAAATAAAACTTATTAATTTTTTTTTATTAAAAGGCATAGTTTTAGTTGAAGCTTGGCATATAAGATAAAATACCATAAAGCTGTAAGAGAAGATCTGAATGGTATTGATTCTAAGTCAAAATTAAGAATTAAAGGAGCTTTTTTATTTTTCTCCAATCCAGCAATAAAGACAAAGTTTTTCTCTAAGAAGACCAATAGCATCTATCATGTTATCTATGGTTTGATATTTTAGATAGTACAATTTAATAAATAATTTAATCAACAAACAAATTTCTAGATGAGAAATTTCCATCTGTAGTAAGATTTACCCCAAGCCTTTTAAAACCTATATCATCCCCAGGAGTGGGAATATGTGTCATGTGGACTTCACAATTCTTTAATTCTTTAAGTTTGTTCATAGCAAGTTCTGCAGTATGATTTGTTGTTGCGCTTATTGAAAGAGCAATTAGTGTTTCTTCTAAGTCAAGACTTTCGGACTGTGAATTAAAAATGCCTTTTTTTAATTTAGCTATTTGATTAATTACTTGCGGAGATAAAAGGTAAATCTCATCTGGAATTTTTGCAAGATACTTTACTGCGTTTAAAATTAAACTTGATGCTGCATGCATTAACTTGGAATTTTTACCAGTGATTATTTGTCCGTCATGAAGCTGTATAGCTGCCCCACAGTAAATTCCATCATTTCCTTTACCCTTTTTTTCTGCTTCAATTGCACTGGCTCGTGCAAATTCAACAACTTTTCTATCAGTAATTTTTACTCCAAGCGTTTCCATTAAAAGCAAAACCCTATCAACGGTTTCTTTTTTTTCAATTCCCATAATATATTCAGCATTATAGCGAAAATACCTTCTTATAAGTTCTTGTTTTGCTGCATTCTGGACTACTTCATCATCAATGATGCCAAATCCAGCCCTATTAACACCCATATCTGTTGGGGAGTTATATAATAGTTTGGATGATTGAAATGATATTGATGGAATAGGTGATGATTTAGATAATGAGCTGATATTATTATTGTTATTATTATTGTTGTCATTATTATTATTATTGTTGGATTTATTATCACTGGTAATTTTATCAATAATTAACTTCAAAATTGGAAAACTCTCAACATCTCTATTATAATTAACAGCTACTTTGTTATAATGTTTTAGATGAAATGGATCAATGAGATTAAAATCCGAGATATCTGCAGTTGCAGCTTCATATGCTAAATTTACAGGGTGCTTCAGCGGTAAATTCCAGATAGGAAAAGTTTCAAATTTAGCATAGCCAGCGTTTATGCCTCTTTTATGCTCGTGATAAAGCTGAGACAAACATGTAGATAGCTTTCCACTGTTAGGACCAGGTGCTGTCACCACTACAATTGGGTTTTTTGTTATTATAAATTCATTTTTACCAAAGCCATTCTCACTGCAAATTGTGTTAATATCTGTAGGGTATCCTTCTATAGGGAAGTGAAGATATACTTTGATTTGCCTATGTTCTAATTTGTTTTTAAAAATTTGTGCACTTGGCTGACCTGTATATCTGGTTATAACTACTGCCAGGATGTCAAGGTTCCATTTTCTTAAATCATCAATTAATTTAAGTGTTGCAGTATCATATGTGATGCCAAAGTCTCCTCTAATCCGGCCTCTTTCAATATCTCCAGCGTAAATACACAGTATAATGTCTAATTTATCTTTTAAGGATTGCAGAAGTCGAAGTTTAACATTAGGGTCATAACCAGGTAGCACTCTTGCTGCATGGTAGTCATAACAAAGTTTTCCACCAAATTCTAGGTAAAGTTTATTATCAAATTTTTTTACTCTCTCCAGTATGGCTTCTGTTTGCTCTTTTAAATATTTTTCATTATTAAAACCTATTTTTTCCATATTAAAGTTATTTTAACAGATTTAAATTTAAGTAAAAATATTAAACTAATACTAGAGTGGGAATTTTCAGCTAAAGTAGCGGGTATATTTAGATTAAGCATAAACATTAAACTTTAATTCTAGATAATATTAATAAAAATTAGCCCCTAATCTTAAAGCATAATCAATCAAAAAGTTTTCTAACATAAATATTTCTAGATTTACTTGCAGTGCCACCATGACCATCATTTACATTAACTGTAATAGTGTAATTACCCTGAGTAGACGGAGCTATCCAAGTTGTAGGGTTAACATTTGGATTATTTATTGTTCCTCCAGTTGCACTCCAGCTATACGTTAATGGGTCGCCATCAGAATCTGATGCTGTAATAGATAAATTATAATGCTCGTTTATGTAAAAAATATCAACAATATTTCCTGTTTTGAGCTCCTTAATGACAATTTCACTAAGTGTTGGTGGCCAATTGGGCATTGTTACTATAAATTCCTCTGTAAGTGAATCGGTTCCGCCTCTGCCATCGCTTACTGTAACCGTTATACTGCCAGAGCAGGGAGTTGAAGGAGCTGTCCATAATATTCTACTTGCATTTGGACTAGCAATTGAGCCGCAAGTTACATTCCACTGATAAGTGAGTGCATCACCATCAGGGTCAGTTGCAAAAGCATTAATTGCATAGGCAAGCCCTGTATAGAATTCTACAATGGGATCTATTTGCTGGACTATGGGAGGCCTATTACACCCCCATGAAAGCGTAATGCTTGCATTATCGCTTCCGGCTGAGTTTGTTGCTGTTGCAGTTAAGGTGTAGGTTTCTGTGGGGCTGTGAAGATTTACCTGTGCAACATCACGACCCCAGGCACCTTCACTGTCATCTCTGCTCCATGCAATTGTTGGGGTGGGCGTACCTGTAACATTTGCCTTAACCCTGTAGTAGCAAACATTGTCAGCAGCTGAGTAAACAGGACCTTGCTGTATTGTAAGGCTTATTGTAGGAGCAATTTTAGTTTCTTCAGCATTTGTTGTTGCTACAGTTTCTGCTGAAGTTTCTTCACTTACAGGAGTTGTTTCTTCAATTTGCGCTGAGGTTTCTTCGGTGGTTTCAGTTGGTTGACCTTGTTCTTCTGATTCCTGGGTAATTTCTATTGCTTGTGTTTCTGTAACTTCTGTTTCTGCACTACAGTGTTTACAAAATGTGAGAAGAAGAAGGATTAATATGATTAGTATTACAACTGCAATAGCTGTTCCAACAACAATAAAAATTTTTTTATTTTTTTTCTTTTTCTCGTCCTCGTCTTCCTGACCTTTTTCTTTTAATTCTTCTTTGTTTTTATTATCTAAATCATCTGATTTGTTACTTTCAGTATTGCTCCTCATATTATTATATTTATTATTTTTATTATTTGCCATTTTTATTTCTCCTTAGTAATTTTATGCTTACAGAAACTTTATCTAAAAATAAAGTTTGTCAAACTTTTTAGATAGATTATGCTTTTTTAAAATATTATATATACGGTAGCAGAACATACAATTTTACTTTTTTTATTTTTATTTTTTTATAATCAATAATTTTTATAATCAATAATTAAATATATTAACTTTTAAGGTAATGTTTTATCTACCAAAATCTATACTTTTATAATATTTTCAAAGAGCATTTTTATTAGTATGTTTAAACACGTCTTTTAGATAGTACAAGATAGTACATTTTAAATATTATTAAAATAAAATTAAAATATTTAATATTTAATATTTTTAAAACTATAAATACATTTAACAAATTGATGAATTAATATATTGGATTAATCAATAAACGTATGTTAAAATGGAATTGTAAAAAATCATCTCTGCCTCCTGCTGTATCAGAAAGCCCAAGCTTTATCTGAAACCAACGATTTGACGGGTTGGAATTGTAATTATTAATTGCATTGATGAATTTCTCTTTAATTGTTTCTCCACCAAAGGTATAATATACTTCTCTTCCTGCTTGTGCTTGGTTTTGTATATCTGTTATATTAATAGACTTTAAAACTGTTCCGTGTAAATCAAAAAAGTCATCTAGTTCAAGTATGCCAAAATTGTGATGTTTGATAATTAAAGATTGAGCAACTTGCTCAGGATTACCGCTTACTAGAGCTTTGCATGTAAGTATAACTTCATTTATTTCCAAATCTTGAACTTGTGCAACTTCACTTATATCAAAGCTTACATAACCTTTGCATTGGCTTCCGTTTAAATCACCTACTATGATTGTATCAGTACGTAATTGTGTTCCACCAATTATAGTTCCTGAATTGCTTCTATCAGGTGATAAGGTAAAACTTTGTAAATTTTCATCTTCATCTGGTTGCTGCTGCCCTCCACCACTGTATTCAACTACATCAACAAGCAATACATCTTCAGCACGTCCACCACGACCATCAGTTACTGTTGCTACTATTTTTACCTGAGTTGCAACTGATGAGGCACGCCAGGTTGTATGAGATGAATTTGTGTTTTGTATTGATGAGTTTGTATCTGCAATCTCCCAGTTATATGATAAGTTGTCCCCATCTGGATCTGTTGCATCTACCCATACATCTACAGTTGAGTTACAAAATATAGTTCCTTCTGATACAGAAATTGAATTTATTACAGGGTTGTGGTTTTGGCCTGAGCTTGTAGTTGTTGTAGTTGTGGTAGATATTTGTGATTGCTGCTGGCTTTGTCCTTGCTGTCCTTGCCTTTGTTCTTGTTTAGATATTTCTTGGTCTAAACTTGTTGAAGTTGTAGTAGGCTTTATTTCACATTGATTGCATGTTGCAGATATACTAAAGATAAGAGCTGCAATAAGTATTGAAAGAATTATAAAGAGATTGTTTTTGACTTTATTTTTTAATGTTTTTGATGTATTTGGCTTCATTTTACCCCTCACCCTTTATTATTTAAATATTTATAAATGCAAAAATTAAAAAAACTTCTAAAAATTAAGTAGAATTTGTTTTATAAAACAATAAAGAAGCTTAAGATGCTTATACTAAGGAATAGTTTAGAACAGTTAAGAATAGCTTAGTTGAGTTATTTATTAGCTGATGGTTGGAAAAGTCACTATATAATTATATATTTATATTTAGTTTTTTTATAAATATTTTTTAAAGCTTTCCTCCCAAATTTGATTATTAATTACTTATTTTAATACTGATTGTTATTTTTTCAAGAGATAATTTTACTATTGAGTTTTACAGCAAGATCTCATTTAATAATGTAAAGTTTCTATATCTGGGGCTACTATAAGGTAGATTATAAACTTAATGATTGAATCTGACATGGAATTTTAAATTGCTTAAGATAATGTTATGGCATAAAGATAGTTTAATTGTAATTTGTAACATAATATATAATATGAATACCTATTATAT
>CAYLWJ010000007.1:0-13388 GCA_964387355.1 uncultured Actinomycetota bacterium
AAAATTTTATTATTTCAGAACAGACAAAACGCGGTTATATTCATGTTTATACGCCCCATATTGGAAGAAAATCGTTATGGGAAACTTCCGGACATTGGGATTTGTACCGCGATAAAATGTATTCGTCAATGAAGATCGATGACGATGAATATTTAGTTAAACCAATGAATTGCCCCTTTCATATGATGATTTACAAATCAAAACTTAGAAGTTATAAAGATCTACCAATAAGAATCGCTGAAATTGCTACTGTCTATCGCTATGAAAAAGCAGGGGAGCTTTCGGGAATGCTTCGGGTACGTCATATTACTCAAGATGATGCTCATATTTTTTGCTTAGAATCACAGCTTGAAAATGAAATAATAAAAATAATGGAATTGATAGATAGAATGTATAAAGTTTTTGGCTTTAATGATTATCATGTAGAGCTTTCTACACGGCCTTTAAAAAGAATTGGTTCTGATGATGTATGGGATAAAGCAGAGGATACTTTAAAAAGTGTAATTGAAACTAAGAATTTAAGCTATAAAATTAATGAAGGTGAGGGTGCTTTTTATGGGCCAAAAATTGATTTTCATATAAAAGACTGCTTGGACAGAACATGGCAGTGTGCGACTATACAGCTTGATTTTTCAATGCCTCAAAAATTTGACCTTGAATATACAGGCCAAGATAATGAAAAGCATAAGCCTGTAATGATTCATAGGGTTGTACTTGGCAGTATTGAACGTTTTATTGGTATTTTAATTGAGCACTACAGTGGTAACTTACCGCCATGGCTGTCGCCTGTTCAGGTAATAATTTTACCAATTTCAGATAAATATTACGCATATGCCTTTGATATATATAATAAATTAAAAGAAAAAAATTACAGGGTAGAAATTGATAATAGAATTGAATCATTAAATAAAAAAATCAGACAGGCAGAGATGCAAAAAATACCATATATGATTGTTATCGGGGAAAACGAAATTAAAACCAATACAATAACAATTAGAAAAAAATTAAGTTTTACTTTTGAAAATAAAGGTAAAACTCAGGACTTAAAAGAGATAACTATTGATAAGTTTTTAGATATTTTGCAAGATGTAATAGAAAATAAAAAAATTAAGCCTTAAGTTAGACTTTAAATTAAACCTTAAATTTGCTATTTTTAAAAATTTAATTAGTTCTTGCTTAATAATTGATTAAAATTTAAAAACTTAAAAAATTTTGTGCTTAATTAATTCAAATTTTTTACAAAGTAATGAATTATTCAGCATAAACTAATTAATTTTTCTAATAGTAATGTTAGTAATAGTTAATAGTACTAGTTACTAATAGTAATTTTGCTAATTACTAATATTTTTATTAGTTTATAAAGTCGGAAATGTTTAACAATACATTAAAAATTGTTTTTTAATTTTTCTCTTTATTTTTAATAATAATCTATTATAATTGTTTTTAGCATTTATAAGTTTTTTTCAATTATAAATAATTAATAATTAAAAAGAATTATTAAGAATTGATTTATAAAGAATTTATTTATGAGAGGAGTTGGCTATGACGCTCAAAGAGAAGGTAAGATTATATACAACATCAGCAGCTATAAAGGGAGTTGTTAAAGTTCTTCCAAAAATTTCTGATGAAAGGTGGCTATCACTTGTAAAAGGTCGGGTATATAAGTTAAGAAAAAAAGAAGAAAGAGATTTTTTAGAGAACTTGCTTGTAAATTTAAAAAAAGCAGCTGCAAAAATGGCTCCTGAAGTTAGAAATAAAGTTGTGTTAAATCTTATTAACAATGCAATGATTCAGGGGCAGCCAAAAAGAAGAGCTTTTGCAGAAAAGTATGGAATAACACCTCCAAATCATTTAGTTATTAGCCCAACCATGAAATGTAATTTAAAATGTTATGGCTGTTATGCATGGCAGTATTCTAAAAAAGATGATTTGCCATATGAAGTTTGTAATAGAATAATTGATGAAGCAAATGATATTGGTTTGTACTTCTTTGTAATTACTGGTGGAGAACCTTTTGTTTGGGAGCATTTTTATGACTTTTTAGAAAGACATAACGACTCTTTCTTCCAAATTTATACAAATGGAACAATGATTGATGATAAAGTTGCTAAAAAACTTGCACAGCTTGGAAATGCTGTACCCTGTATAAGTGTTGAAGGTTTTGAAAAGGAAACAATGGCAAGACGTGGTGAGGGCACCTGGCAGAGGATTATGTCTGCAATGGATGCTTTAAGAGAAAATGGTGTTCTATTTGGATACTCGGTTACAGCAACAAGACATAACAATGAACTAGTTGTTAGTGATGAATTTGTAGATTTCTTTATAGAAAAGGGATGTTTTATTGGTTGGTATTTTAACTATATTCCAATTGGTAGAGAACCAAATCTTGACCTAATGCCTACTCCTGAGCAGAGAGATTATAGAAGAAAAAGGATTTTAGAAATAAGAAAAACTAAAAATATAATTGTTGCAGATTTTTGGAATGATGGTAATTTGGTAAATGGATGCATGGCAGGTGGTAAAAATTATCTCCATATTAACGTAAATGGTGATGTTGAACCATGTGTTTTTGTTCATTTTGCAGCAGATAACATAAAAGAAAAAAGTTTGGCAGAAGTTTTAACAAGTCCATTTTTTATGGCTTTTAGAAAAAGACAGCCTTATACGGAAAATCACTTAAGACCATGCAGTATTATAGATAACCCTCATGTTTTAAGAGAAATAGTTGCTGAAACTGGCGCATATCCAACGCACCCAGGAGCTGAAACAATTATTACTGATTTGGCAAAGCAGCTTGATGAGTATTCTTGCGCCTATGGAAGGATTGCAGATAAAGTTTGGCAGGAAGAATACGTTCCAAAAGAAGAGCAGGAAGAGGCAAGCTAAATAGTTAAATATTTAAATAAATATTTAAACTTAAATAAATATTTAAATTATTAGTTAAAAATTAAGTAATAAAAGTAAATATTAAAAGTAGAAATAGAAATCATTTATTTCTCACCAGATAGCAAGTAGAACATTGAATAGTAAATTATAGTTGTTCTAATTTTAAAATATAATAAATATAATAATAGAATAATATATTCTTAAACAGAGCAATTGGTTCTAATTTAGCTAATCTGGTTAGTAGTTTGTTCAAATATATTAAAATATAATATTTACAAATATTATATTTTTTTATAAGCTTATGCTTATTAATTTAATTTAATTTAAGTTAATAAGCTAGTTTATGTCTAAATAAATATTTGAACAAACTATCTTAAGGAGTTAATAGGTAGATGATTTCTACCTATTTTTTTTATAAAAAATATTATTATTAACATATTGGAGGTGTTAATTAACTATTAGAAACGTTAGAGTAAATGAACAAATAAGAATACCAAAAGTTAGAGTTATTGATGAAGATGGTTCACAAATAGGAATACTACCTATAGCAGAAGCACTAAAATTAGCATATGAAAAAGATTTGGATTTAGTTGAAGTATCGCCAAATTCATCTCCGCCTGTATGTAAAATTATGGATTATGGAAAATATAAATATAAAATGGAAATCTCTGAAAAAGAGAGGAAAAAGAAGCAAACACAAATTGTTATAAAAGAAGTAAAATTAAGGCCAAAAATAGACAAAAATGACTTAAACATTAAGAAAAGACAAATTGAAAAATTTCTTGAAAAAGGTTATAAAGTAAAGATTTCAATGACCTTTAAAGGTAGAGAAATTATGCATTCAAGTTTAGGGATGAATATAATGGAGGGAATAATTACAGATTTACAAGATAAATGTTCTGTTGAACAGCACCCTAAGCTAGAAGGGTATAATATAGTGATGGTTTTAGAACCAGCATAAAACCAGCATAATTTTTTAGGTTTTTGTAATTGTTTATTTTTTATTATTTTTATTATAAAGTTTTAAAAAATTTTAAAAAGGAAGGTTATTGCTATGCCAAAGATAAAAACACATAAGGGAGCTGCTAAAAGATTTAAGCTAACTGGCTCTGGAAAAATAATGCGGGTTAAGGCTTACAAGAGCCATATTTTAACTAAAAAAAATTCAAAAAGAAAAAGAAATCTTGGTAGAGAAATTGAAGTATCCCAAGCTGATTATCCAAGAGTAAGAAGACAGCTGGGAATATAGAAAGAGGTGATTTAATTGACTAGGATAAAAAGAGGAGTTATAAAAAGAAAAAAACACAGCAAGATTTTAAAGGCTACAAAAGGCTACTACGGCTCCCACAGCAGGAGTTATAGACTTGCAAAAGAAGAGCTTTTAAAATCATTAAGTTATTCTTATCGTGACAGAAAAAATAAAAAGAGAACTTTTAGAAGCTTGTGGATTACTAGAATAAATGCTGCAGCTAGGCTTAATGGGTTATCTTATAATGAGTTTATTAATGGTCTTAAGCTTGCAAAGGTAGATATAAACAGAAAAATTTTATCAGATATTGCAATAAATGATCCTAAAGCTTTTTCAAAGTTGGTAGAGATTGCTAAAAGTCAAGTGACAGCTTAAAAAGATTAAAAATCTTTGAGGAAAATTAAAATGGAAAATCCTATTATTGACGAAATTAAAGATAAAATTACGAGAAGTTTAAGCAGTTTTTTTTCAGAAATAGAGAAGGCAAGAGGCCTTGAAGATCTTTATACTATTAAAACAAAATATATTGGTGCAAAAAGTTTTATTGTAACTACTTTGAGCAATATAAAAAATTTTTCTCCGGATTTAAGACCACTAATAGGTAAAGAAGTAAATAGTGCTAAAAAGCAAATTGAAAATATTATTGATGAAAAAGAAAAATATTTTAAAAATATTCAGTTTGAAGCCGAGCTGTCAAAAGAAAAAATTGATTTAACACTTCCTGGTACTAAAATTATACCCGGCAAGAAGCATATAATAAGCCAAGTTATTGAAGAAATTGAAAACATTTTTATTGAAATGGGCTTTACAATTGCTGAAGGGCCTGAAGTTGAATCTGAATATTACAATTTTGAGGCTTTAAATACTCCAGCTGATCATCCTGCCAGATCTTTACATGATACTTTTTTTATTTCTAAAAATTTACTGCTTAGAACACAAACTTCTCCTGTTCAAATAAGATATATGGAAAAGCATAAACCACCAATTTATATAATAAGTCCAGGTAAAGTATATAGAAGAGATTATGATATTTCTCATATACCGATGTTTACTCAAATAGAAGGCTTAGTTGTAGATAAGGGGATTAATTTTTGTAATTTAAAATGGACTCTCGAAACTTTTATTCATGAAGTTTTTGGTAAAGACAGGAAAGTAAGGTTTAGGCCACACTATTTTCCTTTTACTGAGCCAAGTGCTGAAGTTGATGTATCATGTAACATTTGTAATACAAAGGGATGCAGAACTTGTGGATGGTCAGGATGGCTTGAAATTTTAGGAGCTGGTATGGTTGACCCAAATTTATATAAATATGTTGGGTATGATGAAAATTTAGTTAGTGGATTTGCATTTGGAATGGGGATTGAAAGAATTTGTATGTTAAAGTATGGAATTAATGATATAAGGCTGTTTTATGAAAATGATTTAAGGTTTATAAAACAATTTTAAGATTTTAAAAGATTTATTTTTTGTAAAAGGTTAAGGATTTTATAAAAGACTTAGTATTTTTATAGTTTATAGATTTAAGATTTTTGAGAGGTATAGAGTAATTGAAAGTAACTTTAAATTGGCTAAAAGAATTTTTAGATTTTCAAGGTAAAAAAATTGACCCTGAAGAAATTGCCCATCTTTTAACAATGAGTGGAACAGAAGTTAAAAAGATAGAAGATGTTGGCAGTAAATATAAAAACATGGTTGTAGGTAAAATAGTGGATTTTAGCCAGCACCCAGATGCAGATAAACTTTCTGTTTGCAAAGTTGATATTAATAACAATGTTTTAAACATTGTATGTGGTGCAAAAAATTTTAAAAAGAATGATAAGGTTGTTTTAGCCCTAGAAGGTGCTGTTACTGCACAAGGCTTAAAAATTAGAAAGACGCAACTAAGAGGGGTATTATCTGAAGGAATGATGTGTTCTGAGAGCGAACTTGGATTAAGTACAGAGTCTGAAGGCATAATGATTTTAGATAACTCTTTTAAATTAGGTGAAAGTTTTGCTTCTCAGGCAGGATTAGATGATATTGTTTATGAACTTGAAATTACACCAAACAGACCAGATTGTTTAAGTATTGCAGGAATAGCTCGTGAAATAGGTGTTATAAAAAAAGTCAAGTTTATTTATCCAGATTTTGAATGTTTAGATGAAATTAATATTAATTCTGATTTGACTATTGATATAAGGGATTTTAATTTATGCCCAAGATATTCTGCTAAGATATTTTCTAATATACCATATAAAGAAACACCATTATGGCTTAAAAACAGGCTAATTCTTTGTGATTATAGACCTGTTAATCTAATTGTTGATATTACTAATTATGTTATGCATGAAATAGGCCAGCCTCTTCATGCCTTTGATAAAGACCTTTTGTATTCAAATAAAATTATTGTAAGGAATGCATTAAAAGATGAAGACATTTTATGTATTGATAACAACATAAGAAAATTAAACGAGAATATGCTTGTTATTGCTGATGAAAAAAGACCAATTGCAATAGCTGGCATTATTGGTGGAAAAGAAACTGAAATTAATGAAAATACTAAAAATGTTATCTTGGAATCAGCGAATTTTTTTGGCCCAAGTATACTAAAAACTTCTAAAGAACTTGGTTTTAGAACAGAAGCATCAAATAGATTTGAAAAAAAATTAGACCCTGAAATGACCATAACTGCAATAAAAAAGTTTGAAAGGCTACTTTCAGATATTACTCAGGTAAACTTTAAAAAAGGAATTTATGATAATTATAAAAAAACAAAACGAACACGACAAATAAAAGTAAGTTTGGTTAATGTTGCAAATATTTTGGGAAAAGCTATAAGTCCATCTGAAATCTCTGAAACTCTTACAGCACTTGGTATAAAAAATAACTTTATTGATTTGAAAAATGAAATTATTTTAGCTGAAGTTCCATCTGTAAGATATGAAGACCTTGAAAGAGAAATAGATATCATTGAAGAAATTGCAAGAATACATGGTTTTGAAAATTTTCAATCCAAGCCCCCAGCTACCTTTATATTAAAAGGTGGACGAAGTTATACTCAAAGTATTATTAAAAATATTAAAAATATCTTAACAGATATTGGTTTGGATGAAGTTATAAATTATTCGTTTTTGAGTGAGCAGTGGCATAAAAAACTAAAGCTGGATCTTGAAGATGATTTTAATAGTCCTGTAAAAATTATTAATCCTATAAATGAAGATTTTTATTTATTAAGAACAACACCACTTCCTTCAATGATTAAAAATCTAATTTTAAATTTAAATAAAGGAATAAAAGATATAAAAATCTTTGAAGTTACAAAAATATATAGAGAAAACAATAACAAAAATAATAAAGCTGTTGTCGATGAAGAATATAAAAACTACAATAAATATAGTAGTGACTTATCTGTTTTAGAATCAAATGTATTGTCAATTCTTCTTTCAGGAAGACTGAACTTAAAGTCATGGAATGCTTTAGAAAAATACTGTGATTATTATGATTTAAAAGGTATTTTTGAGTATCTAATAGATAAATTAGGTATTGATTATAATTTAATTGAAATTTTTAAATCAAGTTATAGGTTTTTCCACCCAACAATTAATGCTGCTATTAAGGCAAAAGATTCAAAACTTGGTTTTGTGGGTAAAATTAATCCGCTTATCATGGATAGTTTAGATGTAAGTCAGGATGTATTTTACATGGAATTATACATTGATGAACTATTAAATTTTATACAGCATCAAAAAGTTTTTAAACCAATACCCCAATTCCCGCCTATTGAAATTGATGTTGCAGTAGTTGTAGATGATGATATTTCTCATAATGATTTAGAACAAGAAATAAAAAGTACAGACAAAAATTTATTAAAAGAAGTTAGACTTTTTGATATTTATAAAGGACCGCAAATTGAGCCCTCTAAAAAAAGTATGGCTTACAGACTTGTTTTTAGAGATGACAGCAGAACATTAAAAGATGAAGAAGTTGAAATAATAGTACAAACAATATTAGAAAATTTAAAAAAGAAGTTTAAAGCCAAACTTAGAGAATAAATAAGATATTTTTTAAAGTTTTATTGACATTAGTTTAAAAATTTTATACGTTTATTCTATAATTAATTAATTTATTAATTAATTATAGAATAAAACTATGAATAACTTAGAAAGAATTAATCAGAGAGCTAAAAAGAATATTTTAACTGCAATATCTAAGTTTATTTTAAACAGTTCTGAAGAAAGAATAAAAAAAATTATAAAACTGCTTGAAATAATTTCACCTCAGAAGGATAAACCATTTTTTGAAAATATGAGTAAAAATTTCTCAGAAAAGAGTCCTTATTATAACCTCTATAAAAAGATTTTAATTAACTCAAACAAAAATTTCAGGGATAAACTAATTAACAATTTGCTTATAAACGGCGCAGTTTTAAATCAGTCAAAAAGAAATGAAGCTAAAAAGAATGGCTCTTCTGTTCCAACTGTTATTTTAATCAGCCCTACAATGAGGTGTAATTTAAAATGCTTCGGCTGTTATGCTAATAATTATTCTAAAAAGGATGATCTTGATGTTGAGTTAGTAAGTAGAGTAATTAATGAGGGAAAAGAACTTGGGGTAGCTTTTTTTACTTTTTTAGGTGGTGAACCTTTTATATGGGATGGGCTTTTAGATATTTTAAAAAAACATAGTGATGTTTTCTTTTTGGTTTTTACAAATGGTACTTTAATAAATAGCGAAATTGTTAACCAGATTGCAGAGCTTGGAAATGTGTTGCCAATATTAAGTATAGAGGGAACAGAACAAGATACCAACAATAGGAGAGGAAATGATGTTTATAAAATAGTGTTAAATGTGATGGAGATGTTAAAAAACAAAAACCTTCCCTTTGGCTATTCGATAACAGTTACAAGAAATAATTTAGAAACTGTAACAGATGATGATTTCTTCTATATGATGGCTGAAATGGGGGCAATTATCGGATGGTATTTTTTATACATGCCGGTTGGGAAAGATTTTGACATTTCTTTAATGCCGACTCCTCAGCAAAGGTTGTATTTGAAAGATAAAGTTGTTGATATTAGGAAAAAACTTCCTTTATTTGTAATTGATTTTTGGGGTGATGCTCCATTTGTTGGTGGATGTATAGCTGCTAGCAGATATATCCATATAAATCATAAAGGAGATGTAGAGCCTTGTATTTTTTCACATTTTGCTGAAGTTAATATTAAAAATATCTCATTGAAAGATGCATTAAACTGCAATTATTTTAAGGAAATTAGAAAAAGGCAGCCTTATAATGAAAATTTGTATCTTCCTTGCATGATAATTGATAATCCAAGTGTATCAAGGGAACTGTTTAAAAATTGTAATATATATTCAACTGATGGAAACTCAGAACGAGTATTATTTGAAATAGATAAAGAGCTGGATAATTATGCCCAGAATGTAAAAAAACTCTATGATGTGGAATGGGAAAAAGAAAAAGATAAATTCATAGATAAAATTCATAAATAAAAATGTATCACCTAAATAAACATAACAAAAATTCTTCAAAATATTAAAAAATTATACCCACAAAATAGCATTAAATGATATAATTAAATAAAAAAATAATACAATAAGAGATAATGAAATTAATTTTTGCAGGTACTCGTGGAGAAATTGAAGAAGAAAACGAAAAACATAAATACCATTCTTCTTTAATCCTTGAAGAAAGTAATTGCAGTATTTTAATAGATATTGGCGTTAAGCATTCAGAGAAATTATACAGTCAAATAAACTCATTTGATGCTATTTTAATTACTCATGCTCACCCAGATCATTATCTTTGGACAACAATAAAAGATAATTTTATTACCGTTCCTGTTTATTTAACTTTTGATACATTGAATTACAGCAACAACAAACCTTTAAATTTTAGAATAATTGAAGCGCAGGTTAAATTTAAAATTAAACATTTTGAAATTGCAGCTTTTGATGTTATACATTCTCTTAGATGTCCTGCTGTATGTTTTAAAATAAAAGGATTAGAAAAGCAAGTTTTATATGCACCAGATATTTTAGATACTGCTCAGCCTAAAGATGTAGTTTTTTCCAATATTGACGTGCTTATAGCTGATGGTTCAAGCTTTGATATAAATTTAGTAAGAAATAGAGATGGTAAACTTTTTGGTCATGCTATGATTAAGACAATAATTAACTGGTGCAAAAAATATAATGTTAAGCAGTTAATAATAACTCATTGTGGAAAGCAAATTGTTTCTGGAAATGAAGAAGAATTGTTTAAAAAAATTTTAAATATTGCAGAAAATAAACTTAAAGTATTAATTGCTTTTGATGGTATGGAATTAGAAATTTAAGTAACTAGAGATTTAAATTTGTTTTTAAACAAAATAATTTTTTAAAAATTTTTTTAAAATTAATTATGTCTAAATAGTTTATTTAGTTGGTATTTAACTAGTTTATTTAATTGTGCTATTTAAAAGATGTTTTTTATATATACTAGTAAAAAGTTATAAAATGAGGAAATAATGCTTTCGCCTATATCTTATAAGCAATTAAAAGATAGTTTTAATAGTAAAAATTTAAATTGTAAAACTACAGAAGAATTAGAACCCCTTGAAGGAATTATAGGACAGGACAGAGCTGTTAAATCTTTAAAATTTGGTTTAAATATAGAAAATAACGGATTTAACATTTATGTATCAGGATACTCAGGAACAGGAAGGACAACTTCAGTTAAAGAATTTGTTCAAGATATTGCAAAAACTAAGCCAACACCTTATGACTGGTGTTATGTAAATAACTTTAAAGATTCCTATCAGCCAAATGCAATAAAATTACCTGCAGGTAAAGGTAAGTGTTTCCAAGAAGATATGAAAAATTTTATTTTATCTATTAGAGTTTTACTGCCAAAAACTTTTGAAAGTAAAGATTATGTTGAAAAGCGTGATTCTATTATAAAAAATATTGAGTCTAAAAAAGAGAAACTTTTATCAGATTTAAACAGAAGAGCAGCAGAGAGCGGGTTTGTTTTAAAGTCAACTCAAATTGGGGTCTTCATTGTTCCTTTAATTGATGGAAAGATATTAAGTGACCAGGAATTTTTATCACTGCCACAGGAAAAAATTGAAGAAATTAGACAAAAAAGGGAAAAAGTAAATGATGATTTAAAAATTACAATGGAAGAAGTAAGAGATCTAGATAAAATATTAAATGAAGAATTAAAGAAATTAAATCACGATGTTGCTTTATATACTATTGAAAAATCAGTAAATGATATTAAGGATAAATATAAAAAAATTGATGAGGTTTTAGAATTTATAGAAGATGTAAAGGATGATATTTTAAAAAATGTTGATATTTTTATATCAGGCCAAAGTCAGGATTTTTCTTCTGCGCAATTATTTCCATGGATGAAAGATGTTCCTTTTAAAAAATATGAAGTTAATTTAATTGTTGATAATTCTAGCTTAAAAGGTGCTCCTGTTATTATAGAAAAAAATCCAACTTATCAAAATCTTTTTGGAAGAATTGAGAAAGAAGCGCAATTCGGAGTATTAACTACTGATTTTACTATGATAAGAGGCGGTTCTCTTCATAATGCTAATGGTGGTTTTTTAGTAATGCCTGTTGAGGAATTATTAAAAAACTTTTTTTCATGGGACAGCTTAAAAATGGCACTACTGGATAAGAAAATAACAATTGAAGAAGCTGGCGAAAAACTTGGGTTTATAACAACAAAAGGATTAAAGCCGGAACCAATTCCATTAAATATTAAAATAGTTTTAATTGGAAATCCAATTTATTATTACCTGCTCCATTCATTAGATGAAGACTTTAAAAAACTTTTTAAAATAAAAGCAGATTTTGATATTGAGATGGATAAAACAAGTGAAAATATAAAGAAATATGCTTCTTTTATATGTATGTTATGCAAAAAGGAAAATTTAAAGCATATCGATGCTGAGGCTGTTGCAAAAATAATTGATTACGGATCTCGACTTGCAGAAAATAAAAATAAACTGACAACAAAGTTTTCAGCTATTTCTGACTTAATTTTTGAAGCAAATTATTATGCTCAACTTGAAAAGTCAAAATATATAAAACAATCTCATGTACTTAAAGCACTTGATGAAAAAGTATATAGATCAAACCTTCTTGCAGAGAAGATAAGAGAATTAATTGCAAATGGAACAATTCTTATAGATATTGAAGGCGAAAAAATTGGTCAAGTTAACGGACTTTCAGTAATCGACCTTGGTGATTATTCTTTTGGAAGACCATCAAGGGTTACAGTTACAATTGGTATTGGAAAAGATGGAATTATTGATATAGAAAGAGAGACAAAGCTTGGGGGCCCAATTCATACAAAAGGAGTTTTAATTCTTGGAGGTTATTTAACTGAGAAATTTTCAAAAGACAAACCACTAAATTTATCAGCTAGAATTGTTTTTGAACAAAGTTATAGTGGCGTCGAAGGAGATAGTGCTTCTAGTGCTGAACTTTATGCGCTTTTATCTGCTCTTTCTGACATACCTATAAAGCAGAACTTTGCTGTAACTGGTTCAGTAAATCAAAAGGGACAAATTCAGGCAATTGGTGGAGTTAATGAGAAAATAGAAGGTTTTTTTGAAATATGTAAAATAAAAGGTTTTACTGGAGAGCAGGGAGTAATTATACCTGAGGCCAATATTAAAAATTTAATGTTAAAAGATGAAGTAGTTGAAGCTGTAAAGCAAAAAAAATTCCATATATATGCAGTTAAAACTGTTGATGAAGGTATTGAAATTTTAACTGGAGTTAAAGCTGGAAAACTAAAACCCGACGGGACTTTTGAAAAAAATTCTATAAACTACAGAATTGATTTAAGACTACGAGATTTTATAAAAAAGATGGAAAAAAGCTCTAAAACCAAATAGTCATAATAACAATAATAAATTTCTTACTTGCCTTTAAAAGTTTTTTTAGTAAAAGTCATGTCTTTTAATAAAGCATGTTAATCACATATATATGTGTATTGGTATATTTATTAAGATATATATTAAGATAAATCTTAATTGCTGTAGCTAAAAATAAAGTGCAAATTATTTTTATTTAATATTGCATAATATTTATATATATTGTATATTATGCAATATAAAAAATTTAATTATGCAATATAAACATTTAAAATTTTATATAAAATTAGAAAAATCTATAAATTATATTACATGATAGTAGATTATATTATATAAGAACATATTTAAAAGTATACCTAATTAATAGTGTTATTAAT
>CAYLWJ010000008.1:0-3725 GCA_964387355.1 uncultured Actinomycetota bacterium
TGCAGAAACTGCTCTTTTAGAATAAACTGCAGCAGATTTTTATAAAAAAATATAAAAAAATTATAAGAATAATAAAAGCAATAATTGAAAAAAACAAATAAAAAAAAATAATTTTAAAAAATTCTTTTTTATTGAAAGATAATGGAATTAATAGATTTAAATAATCAGCAAAGGGAAATAATTTTTAATAATGAAAAAGTAAAAAGAGTAATTGCTTGTGCAGGTTCTGGTAAAACTTTTACCATAACTCAAAATATTTTTTACATATTAAATCAAAAATTATGTAAACCCTCAGAAATTCTTGCAATAACTTTTACAAGAAATGCAGCAGAGAATATGAGAATAAAAATAAAGAAGCTTTTAAAAGAATCTGGCAGTAAAGATAGTGAAGAATATTTTGAGCGGATTAATATATATACTTTTAATTCATTTGGAAATTTACTTATTTTTGAAAATAGTTTTTTGCTTGGTTATGGAAAAGATTATAAGCTTATCAACATTCCGAAATCATGGCAAATATTATATAACATTGTAAAAGATTTTAATTTTAAAACAATTTCAGCAGGAAAAGATGTTGCTAAATTTATTGATGACCTTTTACATTATATCTGGGATTTAAAAAGCAATTTAATAACTGTAAAGCAATTAAAACAATATTGTCAAGATGGGTTTGAAATATTACGACAGCAAAATTATAAAAGCCGAAAACTTTTAGAAGAAGAAATAGAAATATTAAATCTGCAAAAAGAGCTAGCGATAATCTATGAGGAGTATGAAAGAGAAAAAAAGAATAATAATTTAATAGACTATCATGATCATGTTTTTTTGCCTTATCAGCTTTTAATTGAAAACCCAAAATTGAGAAAAATTTATTCAGAAAGATTTAAATATATTTTTATTGATGAATATCAGGATACAGATGTTGCACAAGGCTATTTAATTTCACTTCTTTTTAATCCAGAATACAATAGCATTACAATTGTTGGAGATGATGATCAGAGTATATATTCATTTAGAGGCGCGTGTGTAGAAAATATTTTAAATTTTCATAAATGGGATGCTTTTTCAAAAATCCAAGTTAAGGATTTTTATCTATCTACAAATTATAGGTCTGGTAAAAGTATAATTACTTCTATAAATAGTATAATAATTAAAAATACAGATCGCTTTGAAAAAATAATTCAGCCTGCAGATGAAGAAAAGTATTCTGCAGTCTTTTTCAGCTGCTATAAGACTCATGAAGAAGAAGCAAAAGAAATTGCAGAAAATATAAAAAAGCTTATATTGCTTGGAATAAAATTAAGAGATATTGCTGTTATATCACGGCAAAAAAGATTTAAAAACATTATAAATGAGCTTAAAAAAAATAATATTAGTTATGAGCTGATAAGCAGTAGGGGATTTTTTTATGAACAAGAGGTGCTATTTATTATATCATGGCTCGTCGTACTTGATAATTTAAATAACGAATATGATAATTTAAACAACGAACAGTATTTATTAAATTTAATTCAATCTGATAAATACAATTTATCAGATAGAGATATCTTTTATTTAAAAAATTTTAACACAAAAGAAAATTGTTTTTTCAGTAGCAGCCAAGCCGAGAAAAACTTATTAATTAATGCATTGATTTCTCATAAAGAAAACAAGTATCTTTCTAAGGGTGCACATGAAAGAATTGAAGAGTTCTTAAGTGATTTAGATTTTTACTTAAAACATGCTTCTTTTTTTAAACTTAGTGAATTAATGAATTTAATTGCTACACATTCAGGTCTTTTAGATGAACTAAAATCTGATTTTAATAAATCGGCTAAAAATAAAATTAAAAATATTGAAGCTTTAATAAAAATCGGCTCAGATTTTGAGGTTGATAATTCAAAAACAGATTTAAATAGTTTTATTTTGTATTTAAAAGATGTGGCTAAAACTGATGAGGAAGATCCAGAAATAATTGAGTTTTCAGAAAATAATACAGTAAAAATAATGAGTATACATGCTGCCAAAGGGTTAGAGTTTGAAGTTGTTTTTATGCCTATGTTAAGGAAAAACCAATATTTTAAAAAATCAAGGTTAAAAAGATTTATCTTGCCTTCAATTTTAAGAAAAGACAAAAAAATCTATTCTCAAAAACCTGATTTTTCTAGCGAGCAGTCATTTGACAAAGAAATAAAAAGAATAAATACAGAGGAAGAAAGAAGAATTTTTTATGTGGGCTGCAGCAGGGCAAAAAGTCTTTTATTTTTATCTTTCAGCGAATTTGAAAACCAGAAGGAAGCAGAGTTAAAAGAAGATGAGGTATTGCAGGATGGGAAAGATAAAAACAAAGATAAAGTTGAGAATAAGGATAAGGAGAAGGAAAAAGTTTTGCCCTTTTTAAGTGATATCTTGTCTAGTAACAATGTTATACCACTTAACAAGGCTGCACTTTTATATTTAAAGACTAATTTTAATTACAACAGAGACTTAAAAGATAACGTTAGCTATGATTTTATAAATCACTGTAGTAGTGATTTTTTAAATAGATTTCGTAATAAAAATGAAATAAATAAATTTAAAATTAAACCTAAAGACAATCTTAAAGATAAAATTAAAGATGAAATCATAGATAATTTTAAATATAAATTTAAAGACAAGATTAAAGATGAACAATTATTTCAGAATAACAATAATATTAATAAATTTAACTTTTTAAAAAATAATAAATTGCTTGAATTTTATAGCGCGATAAATAAGTTAAATAAAAAAATGCCGCAGATAGCAAATGATTATATTAAAAATAATAAAAAATATGCATTAAAGATAAAAAAATTAATACAAAATAATTCATTTTTAGTTAGCAATACTTATGAAAGCAGGAAAAATTTTTCTCTAACTGAATTACTTGATTATATGAATTGTAGAGTGCTTTATAAATTAAAATATATTTACAATGTTGCTGGTTTTCAAAATAAAGATGTAGTTTTGGGCCAGAAAGTTCATGCACATATAAAAAATTTAACAATGCTGGTGTTTAAAGAGCTGACTGATTTTAAAAGTAAAAAATTAAGTATAAAAGATTTTGAAAAACAAAAAGAAAAGGTAAGAAAATCTTATTTTAATAAAATAATAGAGTTAGGGGAGACAGAAGATATATTAAATCCTCTTAAAGTTTTTTGTGATAGTGTTTTTTTTGATTTCAGTGAAGTTTTAAACGTTTATACCGAGCAGTTAATTTATTGGCGTTTAAGTGATTTTATTATTAATTGTCAAATTGATAGGATAGACTTATTAGAAAATCTTAGAATAATTGATTATAAGTTATCTAAATTAGAAGTTAAAAAAGCTCATGAAAAAACCTGTGAAAAAACCCATGAAACCTGTGAAAAAACCCATGAAAAAGCTAATGAAAAGACTTATAAAAATAATCATGAAAAGACTTATGAGAAGCCCCAAATGGAAAACAAAGAGGTAATTGTCAGCCAAAACTATATAAACCAGCTAAAAGCTTACACCCTTGCATGTGCTGATGTTTTTAGTGTGGATTTTGATAAAATTTCTTCATTTTTATTTTACTTAAAAAATGGAAATATATTTGAAAACAAATTTTTAGAAGAAGACTTAAATAAGTTTAAAATTTTGTTAATAAAGGCAATAAATGATATTAATAGTAAGAGTATTAAGTTAAACATGTTTGAAGAAGTAATTAGTATAAATTGCAACCAGAAAGGTTGTCCTTATTATAA
>CAYLWJ010000009.1:0-19447 GCA_964387355.1 uncultured Actinomycetota bacterium
AAAATAATTTATTAAAAATTATTGATTATATTAATTATATTTAACTATATCTAGTGTTCAGCTATATCTGGTGGCAATAAAAATATGAAATTTATAAGAAATAAATAATTCAATTATAGAAAAAATTAAAGCAATAATAGAAGGAAAAATTAAAAATTTTGAAAAAAATTTATCAGCTTTTCTTGAAAATAATGGTATTAGTAAAACAATTAAAAAATTTATTGCAAAAAAGGTAAATATTATTGCTATTGGTGAAAGATAAAAATAGATTAAATTTACAAGAAATATTTTCGAGATGCCAAAATAAATAAAAATACAGCTTATTAGAAAAAATATTAAGAAATTAGATGGTTTATTAAAGATTTTTTCATCTATTGAATTATAGTAGTATTGATAATTAAAAATAGGGTATATTAAAATGCTTGATGCGCCTCCAGCTAAATATCCAGTAATAAATCTCGCATAGTTATTTGTTTCTAGGAGATAAAAATGAGAAATTATACCGTCAATTATTGTAGATAATATAAAAGTAGAAATGATAATAATTATATATAAGGGTGGAAGCTCTGATTGTTTTTTACGAAACATAATAAATAAAATAATTGTACTTATTAAAAAACCTATATATATGCCTTCGCATCTAGAGCAAACACATATTTGATTGCTACCTGAAAAAAAGCTTCTTGCTGGAATTTGATGGCATACAGCAGTCCCAAGTAAAAATATATATTTAATAAGCAAGTTTTGCATTGTATTTGTCTTTATAGCTAAATAGTTTTTTAACAAGTATTAATTTTCGTTCAATAAGTGACAATGATAATTAAATAATAATTATAAAATTTAAAATAAACAATATAAAATTTAATGTGGATATTATAATATATGGTAATACATATGTGGTTTTATGGGGTTATAGGTTATATTTTGTAAAGCCAAAAAACTTTTTTAAATTTAAGGAAAAATTTAGACGTTATCAAATTTAGAGGTAATATTAATTTAGACTTAATATTAAAATAGATTAACAACAAATCGCATTAGTAAGAAGGAGTAAAGAAATAATGATATTTGATTTCCACACACATACTTTTTTTTCAGATGGAATTAACAGTCCAATTGAGCTTATAAGATGTGCGCATTCATACGGATATAAGATTATTGCAATAACTGATCATGTAAGTTATAGCAACATTGATAAAGTCATAGAAGGAGCAGTAAAAGATTGTAAGTTAGCACAAAAGTATTGGGATATATTGGCAATACCGGGGGTAGAACTAACCAATGTTCCTGCAAAAAGTATTGATGAAATGGCTAAATATGCAAAGGAAAATGGTGCAATTCTTGTAGTAGTTCACGGTGAGACAATAGTTGAGCCTGTTGAACCAGGAACAAATTTTTGTGCTTTAAATTCTAATTTTGTAGATATTTTAGCTCACCCAGGTTTAATTACTGAAAAAGAGGTTAAGTTGGCTGCTACAAACAATATATATTTGGAGCTTACTAAAAGACAAGGACATTGTTTGGCTAATGGGTTAGTTGCAAAATTAAGCTTAGAGTTAGGTGCAAATTTGTTAATAAACAGTGATGCTCATAGCCATAATGATTTATATAAAAGTGATTTTCAAACAAAATTAGCGCTATCTGCAGGTTTAGATGAAAAGCAGGTTGAAAATATTTTGTTTAATAACAGCAAAAAGCTTTTGGATAAACTGGGAATAAAATATAAATGGGTATAAAAATATAGTTAGTCATAATTAGTCATAATAAATGATAAGTAATGCAGTAAAAGATAGCTTACAATAAAATAAAAAATATTTATTAGGCAATATTTATTATATCCAATTAGTAATAATTATATATAATATATAAAATTGTGAAACTAATAATTTAATAAGATAGTAAAATAATAATTGCTAAATTAGTTTATACTGTATAATTTATTATTATATAAAAAAATTGAATTCATTAAGTACAAAATTTTTTAAATTTTTAACATTTTACTCAATTATTCAGCAAGAACTAAATTAATAATTTATTAAATAAATAAATTTTAAACTTAAAAACAAATAATCAAATAATAAAAGATATGGAAGAAAAAATAAAAAACCCCATGGAAAAAATTTTATATATTGATTGTTTTTCTGGAATTTCTGGTGATATGTTTTTGGGCGCTTTACTAGATTTTGAAAATAAAAATATTACAATTGATTTTTTAAAAGATGAGTTAAAAAAAATAGACATTAGCGGATATGAAATTAATTCTTATAAAATTAAGGTAAATTCAATTTCTGCAACAAAATTTGAGGTCAATATAACATATAAACAGCCCCATAGAAGTTATAAAGATATAAAAAGATTAATTTACAACAGCAGTTTAAATGAAGATACAAAAAAACTCAGCAATGATATTTTTTTTGAAATAGCAAAAGCTGAATCTAAAATTCACGGAGTTCCAATTGAAAATGTTCATTTCCATGAAATAGGTGCTGTTGATTCTATAATCGATATTGTTGGAATCTCGATTATATTAAATAAGTTAGAAATTAAAGAGTTTTACGGTTCAAAAATACCTTTGGGTCAGGGATTTGTCAATACAGGGCATGGAGTTATACCTGTGCCTGCTCCTGCAACTTTAGAAATATTAAGTGGTCTTCCTGTATACCAAGGTAATTTTAATTTTGAGGTTACAACACCAACGGGGGCTTCAGTAATAAAAACTTTAGTAAAAAATTTAAACAATTTTTCAGACATGCCGCAAATGATTATCAATGCAGTTGGCTACGGCGCTGGAAGTAAGACAGAAAATAAGGGTGAACATAAGGAAGAAAGCCAGGAACATAAGGGCGAAAGCCACGAACATAAGGAAGAAAAACACGAACATAAGGGCGAAAGCCACAAAAATATTCCAAATTCCCACAAAAATATTTTAAACATCAACAATAATATCCCAAACTTATTAAGACTAATTGAAGGCTTTAAAATAAAACAAAAAAATGAAAATGAATTTGATTTAAATAATTCTTTTCTTTTAGACAGCTTAATTTTAGTATCAACTAATATTGATAACACTTCTTCAGAAATCATTGGCTATATGTTTGAGAAGCTTTTTATAAATGGGGTATTAGATGTATGGGTTGAACCTATATTGATGAAAAAAAATAGGCAGGCTTTTAAATTATGCGCCCTCTGCGAAAAAGAAGTTCTTAATGATTTATTAAAAATAGTTTTTAAACAAACCAATACTTTAGGTGTTAGAACTCAAAAAATAGATAGATTGTCTTTAAAAAGGGAAATAAAAACTGTAAATCTTCCTTATGGAGAGGCAAAAGTAAAAGTGGGTTATCTTGATAATGAAATAATTACAGTTTCGCCTGAATTTGAATCCTGCAAGAAATTAGCTTCAGTGACAAAAAAACCATTAAAATCAATTTATAATGATTTGATATTTTTCTTTTCAAAAAAATAATATTTCAGTATTGCCTGAATTATTGCAGCTGTTGGAACAGCAATAAATAAGCCTAATGGTCCCAGCAAAGCGCCACCCGCTATTAAAACAAAAATTACTAGTGCGGGGTGTATTCCTACCTGATATTTCATTATATTTGGACTAATTACATAATTATCCAGTTGCTGAACTGCTATAAAAAGTAATATTACAAGTAAGGCTTTTAAAGGGGAAATAAAAAGAGCAGCTAAAGCGGCAGGAATTGCACCAAAAATAGGACCTAAGAAAGGTATCAGGTTTAATCCGCCAGCGATAAATCCAAGCAAAACTGCAAAATCAACTTTTAATAAAAGTAGTATAATGGTACAGAGAATGCCGACAATAATTGATACTAGAATTTGTGCCCTAATATATCTACCGCCAACATTGTTAACTCTATCAATAATATTAGAAATATCATTTCTGTATTTTAAAGGAATTACCTTTAAAAAGACATTCCTTAGCCTGCCAGCGTCTTTTAATATATAAATTCCAATAATAGGGCCAATAATTAAAGTTATTATTATATTTAACGTTGACTTGGTAAATGTAGTAGCATTTTGTAAAAAGTTTGCGCTTGAAATTCCAAAAGTTGTAATTACATAATTTGTAATTGCATTTGTATCTAATGGGAGGATTTCTTGGCCAGTAACTCCCTCAATATTTTTTATAATATTACTTTTTAATATAAATTGATTTATAATTTCAGTTAAATTTTGAATATATGAAGGGAATTTTTCAATAAAAATTTTAAATTGATCGATAATCATAGGGATAGTAAAGAAGAGCAATACAGCAAAAAAACCACTTAATATTAAATAAGCAATAAAAATGGAAAGACCTTTTTTTAACCTCTTTTCAAGCAATGCAACAAGTGGGCTTAATAAATAAGCAATACCCATGGCAATAATTATTGGAATAATTGCAATTCTAATTTTATATAAAAGATAGAAGAATAAAGAACAAAGAATTAATAAGCCTATTATCGACCAGCAATATATGCCAATTTTTTTAAATGATTCTATATTTTTAGAATTAATATTTTTTCTCATAAAATTAGTATTTTTCTTGATTATATAAATATTTTTAACTTATCTCAAGTTGTATTAAGTTATATAAAAAAAGATTTTTTTAATTGAATCGACGGTATAATTGTGATAAAGTTTTGTCTATGCCTGAAGAATCAATAAATATTTTTATTAGTAATATATATACATTTGCTATCTTTTTAGGTGTTTTTATCCTAATTTTTTTAGTGCTTTTTATTATTTCAAGATTTCTAAATAATAAAATTACAAAATTTTACCAGCATGACAACCGAGTAAACCTAACTAACACAAAAGATATTAGAAAATTACGAAACTATTCTGAGCATATAAAAATCCCAAAATTATTTCAATTAAAGAAAGATTTTAATATTTTAAAAACTCTTTTTGTTATAGGTATAATTTTTATATTTTCTTTATTTTTTTTAATTTTGATTATTTTGTCTTTTCATTTTACCGAAAGTTTTAAAATAGACGGCGGTTTATATATTATTATTCTGATTTTGTTTTTAACAATTGTTTTTACTATATATATAGTAAAAACAAGATTTATAAGGTAATTTATAAGATAAGTACTATAAAAAATGAATTCATTTGTTAAAAACAATCTAAATGTATTTGTTGCAGGCTTTGGTTGCTGTAAGCAGGAAATTCTTGCAACTATGGGACCAATCTATGATATATCTAGATTTGGCATTAATTTTGTAAGTATTCCAGAGGATGCAGATGTTTTAGTCATTCAGGGTTTTTACAATAGTGTGGGAGAAAAAAGACTGCTGGAAATTTATTATAGGATGAAAGAGCCCAAGTGGGTAATTGCAGCTGGTACCTGCATTTTAGACAGAAGTGTTTTAAACAAAGACTATAAATTTATTGATAGATTTAAAAATTTAATAAATATTGATTATTTTTTAGCAGGGTGCCCGCCAAGACCAGAAGCTTTTATTTATTGTATTTTAAAACTGCAAGGGGAGCGCTAACAAAAATAAATAACAAAAATAAAAAAATAAAATAAAAAAATAAAATAAAATTAAATTAAATTAGGTTTAATAAAATTAAGTTTAATTTAATAAAATTAAGTTTAATTAAATTAAGATAAAATATAACAAAATATAGCAAAACACGATTTTTAAATTTAAATGTAAGGTTTTTCTAATGGCTAAAGAATTATTTGAAGGCATATATTCTTCACATAAAATCGTTTTTATAGAGAGAGTAGAGAAGAATTTACAATTTTATTTAAAAAATAAAATTGTAAACATAAAAAAGGCTGGACAAGAAGTAATTGTAGAGGTTGATAAGAAAGATTTAAAAGAGGTGCTTTTTGAGTTAAAAAATAATACAGAGTTTGAAATAGAAATTTTAAATTCTATTAATTATTTTAAAAGTAAAAATAATTACTATGTTTTATTAAGTTTAGCTTCAGTGTCAAATAATTTTTCAATGCTTTTAAAAGTTAAATGTAAAACTAATTTAAGAGAAGAATTATTTGAAAGTCCACCTAGTTCTGACAGTCAAGGTAATTCTAATAGACCTGGTAGAAGCGGTAATATAGGTAATATAAAAAATACAAATAATTCCACTCTGCATAGTCAAATTAATTCAGGTTTTAAGACAACGCAAGCTTTCCTAAATGAATATAATGAGATAAATACTGTTATCTCAGAATTTTATCCAAATGCTGTATTTTATAAAAAAAATGATAATCTTAGAAAAAGTTTCAATGATATTATAATTAAAAGCCAAATTTTAGATGGCTTAGATGTTTTTGATATTTATGCTAAAAATTATGATGACAAAATAGATAAGTCATATTTAGATTTAAATATTTCTGAGATATATGCATCAAGCCCTGGAATATTTAATAATATTGATGTTACCAAATTATTAACAATTATCAGCAGATTGGACTACAGTGCAGGGATTTTTCCAGAATTATGCCTGGTTCTTGCAGTAGAAGATTTGTTGCAAATAAAAATACCTAAAAAAATATTTTTCATTAGAATGCTTGTTTCAGAACTGTTTCGTATTTCCAACCATTTGTATTATGTTTCTAAAATATCTTTATTATTGGGTATGAATTTATGTTTAAACAGAGCGTTAATTGAAAGAGAAAGGATCTTAAGAATTATAGAATCTATAACTGGAAGTAGAATTCACCCAAATTATATTAGAATTGGGGCAGTAGCGCATGACCTACCCAGTGAAAAACTTTTAAATATTAAAAATGAATTAAAAGTCCTAATAGAGAACATAGATAATTTAGAAACCTTGTTGCTAGATAATACTATTGTTACTGCAAAATTAAAAGATATCGGTATTGTTAATAAAAATACAGCAATAAAATTTGGGTTAACTGGACCAAATTTAAGGTCATGTGGTATGCGATATGATTTGAGGAAAAATAGAAATCTTTTGCTTTATAAAGAAATTTCTTTTTTAGTACCAATTGGTAAATATGGTGATTGTTTAGAAAGAGTTCAAATAAGATTTAATGAAATGTATCAATCAGCAAAAATAATTAGTCAAATTTTAGGTCAAATACCTGAAGAAAAGATTAAAAAAATATTAAGTTTAAAAGGTGTTGAAATAAAAAGAACAGATTGTCTGGCAAGCGTAGAGTGCCCTCATGGTGTATATAAACTTTTTTTTGAAATTGAGGATAATATAATTTTAAACTTGGTGCCGATAACTTCAGCAAAAAATAGCATTTTTTGTGCTCAGGTGGTTTTAGAGGAAAATAAACCTGAAGATATTGATTTAATTTTGGCAAGTTTTGATATTTCAGGCAGTGAGTTATTACAAGGACTTTATTTATGACTACAATATTCTTGAAGGTTTTATATCTATTTTTAATTATAACTATAAATTTATATATTGGAGCTTATCTCGTTAATAAGATAAGTGCAAGATCTGAACACAGACGTGGTTTTTCTATAAGCAAAGCTGGCTGGTTTGGCTATCCTGCTTTAAAAGTGCTCAAATATTTAGAAAAGAGTTATAAAATAAATATTTGGGAATTTTTGTTATTGTTTTTATCATTTTTTATTTGGACTATAATACCTTTTTCAACATGGCTTGTTTTAATAAAACTTGAAGGGGATTTAATAATAGCATTGCTTTTTTATATGATGCTTATTTTTATTTTTTTAATTAATGCATCTAGAAGTAGCTATGAAACTATATATCAAAATGTATCTAGAAATGTATTAATGGCTTACTCATTTGAAATACCGATTATTTTTTGTGTTTCCAGTATTGTATTAATCAACAGGACATTAAATTTAAAAGAAATTGTTGGATTTCAATATCAATTTTGGAATATTGTTTATCAGCCGTTGGGTTTTGTAGTTTTTTTTACTGCAGTTTTTTTGCAAATAAAATTATTTAGCCTTACAAAAACAAATAATTTAATTTTTAAACAAAATTCGGAAAAAGAAATAAGTGGGTTTGGCAGGTTCATTGTTAGAGTAGCATACTATAATATTTTTTATTTTTTAATTGTTTTAATTATTATATTGTATCTTGCAGGGTGGCAGAATGTTTATTTTTTAAATGGCAATATTTTATTCATTTTAAAATTTTATATAATTTTTATTGTAATTTTATTATTAGACAAAGCAACACCTTTGCTGGATGATTATAAATATTTAATCAGTATAAATTGGAAATTTTTAATTCCAGTTGCAGTTGCAAATTTTTTATTAACACTAGTTTTTTTTATTTTACGAAATGTGTATAGTTTAATTTAAAATACAATTTTATTAATTATTAAATTTAAGATGATTTTATTAGTTTAAATATTATTTTATTAATTTACAAAAAAATTTATCATTTTAAGTAACTATGAGACCTGTAATTAGAGATTTTTTTATATGTTTAGGAAATGTTTTTAGAAAACCTCGGGCAGTTGTGTATCCTAAAGAAAAAATTATTATTCCAGAAAATAGTCGGGGAATACCACGGTTAAAATTAGACTTAGATACGCTGGAGATAATTTGCAATGGGTGCGGCGTATGTCAAAAGATTTGTCCAAGGCAATGCATTGAGGTTAAAACTGTAATTGAAAATGGTAAAGAATATTTAGATGAGTTTTATATAGATTTATCAAAATGTATTTTTTGCGGAAATTGTGCAGAATTTTGCAGCTTAAATGCAATTGAAATGACTTATAGGCATCAGCTTGCTGATAGTGATAAAAATTCTTTTAAATATGAAAAGTTAGATTTAATAAAACAGGCAGATTATTCTGTCAGGGATTTTTGGTCAAAATAATTTTTAGCAGGATTAAGCAGGTTATAAATGGATGGAAAATTAATATTAGGATTTATTAATTATTTTATGTTAACTTTGATATTTTCCCTTGGGATTGTATCTGTATTATTAAAAAATCAAAGGAAGAAATTAACCTTTCTTTTTTTATTGTTTTTATGTGTTGTTCTTATAAGTTTTTTGCTTTTTGGCGGACAGTTTTTTATTTTTAGTGCAATTTTTTTAATTATTTTTTCTACATTGCTAATTTTATTTGTAAATAATCAGGAATTTTTCTCAATAAAAACAACTTTAATACATATTCCAAATATTGAGTCTCAAAAGGAAAGCAAAGACAATGACAATGGCGGTTTTTATAAAAAAAATTTTTATAAAATAGTTAACTATAACTTATTAGATACAATTAACATTATAATATCAGTTATAATTATAATTGTATTTGGCTATTTTTATATAACATACACAAATAATTTTTTTAAAGAAATAAAGTTAGTAGAAAGCTTTAATGTTATATCTCTATTAGCATTAATTGAAGATTTAAGTATAAATTACGTTCCCTTAATTTTTTTAATTATTTTAAGTATTTGTGCCTCATTTATTTGGTTTTTGTTTATGATTGAAAATAGGAGAAAAAGAGAATGAACATTCAATATTTAAGCATTTTTAGTTTTTCTATTGCGCTTGCTGGTATTTGTACGGTTTCAATAGTTAAAAGGTTTTTATCAATAATAATATCTATTCAACTAGTTATAATTTCTGCCATAGTTAATTTTTATTGTTATTCTCTTTTTTTATATAATTTGTCAGGATGGGATAAGATTTTTGTGTTTTTTGCAGTAATAGTTTTATACATGCTTTTGTTTTTAGCTGTTTTTTATAATTATTTAAAACAAACAGGCATATATGAGATTGATTCTTTAAGTAATTTAAATTTGTTTATGTGCACTAAGTCTGACTGGTGGGGTGAAGATAAAGATTGAACTCTTTAAACTTGCTTCAAAATATACAAGGAATAATTAATAATATTTATCCTTTTTATAGCAGCTCTTCTTTATTAATTGTTGTTTTTATTTTATTGTTTTTTATTAATTTTGGAAAAAAGGCATTTAAAATATTTTTTTTAATTATATCCTTTATTGGTATTACAGCTGCTTTTTTTATAAATATATTTTCATTTCTAAAAAATGGTACTTTTTCTAATTACCTTTTTAATTACGACTTAGTAGAAGTAGTTATGATAAGTTTAGTTCTTTTTATTGGGTTAAACTTACTGGGTTTAATAAGTTTTTTTAATTTTTATAAAAAGAACTTTAATAAAATTTTAATACTTTTTTTATTTAGCATAACAATTTTTATTTTTTTTATTGCTTCATCTAATTTTTTAATGCTATTTTCAAGTTTAGCTTTAACAATTATAAGTATTTTTTTATTAGTAACTTCATTAAATGATGAACTGCCTTATAAAATTACTGAAGAATATATATTAAAAAATTATATTTTAAGGTTTTTTTTAGTTACAGTTTTTGCTTTATCATTAATATTTTTAGGATTTTCTTTTATTTATGGAGCTACAGATTTAAAAAGTTTTGCGCAAATTTTGGAAGCTGAAAAAATATCAAATTCTATGGCTAAGTTAGGTATTTTTACTTTATTTTCATCTTTATTTATATTTTCATTTATTTTTCCTTTGCAGAGCCCATATATAAAACTTTTAAAACGTTGTGAAAGTTCATCTGCTGCGGTTATTTGGTTTTTATATTATAGTACAGTAATTTTTTTGTTTTTAAAAATGAGAAATGTGTTTTTTTACCTTATAACTAACAGCACTACTAATGCTGTCAATGGCGGTGCTGCAGCTGGAAATACTGCTAACACAAGTGCTAGTTTAAATTCAAATATCTTAAGTGGTTCAATAAATAACATTTATAATAACATTTCTATAAACAACATTTATATTACATCTTTTTTATTTTTTGTTGCTATGGTATGTCTAATTTTTGGCAATTTAGGTGCTGTTAAAACTTTTAGCACAAGAAGAATTTTATCTTTTATTTTTCTTGTTGTATTAGGATTTTCAATTTTATCACTTGGGTTTTACAGCATTGGTATTTTTAATGAAAGCGTACTAGTTTTTATAATTTTTTCAAATTTAGCTTGCTTAATATTATTTTACTTTCCTTATTCTTTAATTTTATTTGAAATTGAAAAAGCCAATGGCAATGACCGAATAAACAGTTTCGGAAATTTTAGCAAAGATTCAAAAGATTATCTAATTTATAATTTTTATAACAGTTTTAACGGAAAGTATATTTTGATTAATTTAGTTTTAGCAGCTGTTTCTTTTCCGTTAATAGTTTTATTTAATGCTATTCTTTCAAAAGATGGTTTTTTAAAAATAATTAGGTTAGTTTTTTTAAGTGTTTACACAGTCGGCGAAAGCAAAGAAAACATGCAAAATGCCTTAAATAAGTATTTTAGCTTAAACAATACTTTTATTTATTTAGGAGTTATAATTTTATCTGTTGGCTTTATTTTTTTAATGTATAACTTAATAAGAGTTGCCATTCTTATGTTTAAAAATAAAAAATTAGAAAATCTTAAATCAAGTGATAAATTTAGTGATAAATTTAGTGATAAACCAAGTGATAAATTAGGTGATAAAACAAGCGATAAAAATAATGAGATAAGTGCTATGCAACCATTACAGCATGATTACAAGAATCAAGAGAAAGTTCAAGATAATATTCAAGATAATTTTAAATTTAAAAAACAGAAAAGTAAGAAAGACAAAGATATTTTTCCAAAATTTTATTATGCTTATATAACTATTTTTAATTTAGTAATAATATATCTTTTAATATTTAATATTCTGCAAATTTTTAATATAAACATACTTCCATTTGAAATAGGACAAATAATTGGAAAATTTTAATAAGAAAAATTTAATAGAATAATAGTAGGTTAAATTTACTCTTATTTTTTTTTACTCTTCTATATACTTGGTAAGTATTAATATAAAAGAAGAAGAAAATATTAATAAAAAATGATAAAGATAATTGTGAAAGATTTTATATAAATTTTAATAGTAAACTATAAAGCTATTATAGCAAAATTTAAATGGAAGAGCATGCTTCTAAATCGACCATAAAAATCTTATTAATAATTATAATAATACTTATTTTAATATTGGCAGTAGTTTTTAGTATATATCAGTTTACTTTTAAAAAAAAGTACTTACCACCAACAGCTCTTAATGATTTACTTCCAAGATTTAGGATAATTGATATGGATAATGTTGGCGTTTTCACTGATGAGGACTTAGATGGAATAAACGATCAAAAAGATATTTTAATTGGAGCAAAAAAGCAGCTTGAAAAACCTGCGAAAAATATATTTAGCGAGGGTGTAAATCAGCCTAATTATTATAGTGGAGGAGATCCTCCCGAAGAGTTTGCTTTATGTACAGATATAATAGCCAGGGCATTTAAAAATGCTGGTTTTGATCTTAGAACTTTAGTTGATGAAGATATTAAAAATAATTTTAATCAGTACCCTCTTGCAAAACTTTGGAATCAAAAACATACAGACCCAAATATTGATTATAGAAGGATACAGAATCTTGAGATATTTTTCAAAAGAAATGCTCAAGAGAAAGTTTTAACTTTTGATAGTTCTAATTTTCAAAATTTAAAGCAGTGGGTGCCAGGGGATATTGTTTTTTTTGATATGAATAGAGATGGTTATACTGATAATGTAGGAATTATTTCAGATTTTACAACAAGAAAAGGAATCCCTAAAGTAATTTATAATTATATTGACCCTGGTTATACGGTTGAAAATGATATTCTAGGAAAAGCTGTAATTAAAGGTCATTACAGGTTTCCATAATAAAGAATTAATAAGTGGTTAATAAATACTTATAAGTAATTAATGATTGTAAATATTTAATGAATATTTAATAAATGTTATTTTTTTAGGTAATTTTATTTACTCATTTTTTTATATATAGTATACTTTAAAAAACAAAGAGAATATAAAAAATGCCTATAAGTGCTAAAAAGAGTATTAATAATTTATCAGAAGAAATAAAAGCCTGTAAAAAATGCCTTGATTTA
The DNA here is from genome assembly GCA_964387355.1 of uncultured Actinomycetota bacterium. GTDB lineage: Bacteria > Actinomycetota > Humimicrobiia > Humimicrobiales > Humimicrobiaceae > Calidifonticultor. The sequence goes on from CAYLWJ010000009.1 coordinate 12,915, forward strand.
GTTAAGACTCGAAAACAACCTGTTGCTGGAATAGGGGCATATAATGCAAGGCTGATAATTGCTGGATATTATCCTACACCTGAAGGTACAGAAAAAAGTGGAATCCCTTTTAATAATGATGAAGAGGGCGTTATCATTAGAAGTGCTATTGAAAAAGCAGGGCTGTCTATTGAAGAGGACGTTTTTTTAACTTATGTTGTGAAGTGTACTCCAAGAAAAAGTGGCAAAATTACAAATCTTATTAAACCTTTAGAAAAACATATTGATAACTGTATTAATTATTTAACTGAAGAGATTTCTATAATTACGCCTCATTTAATTGTTTCGCTGGGAATTAGCACAACTAAAATTATTCTTGATAAGTTTTTTTCTGTTGAGAAAAGAATTGATAATATGGCACTTCTTCACATGAGGGTTTTTGAAAATCCTTCTTTCAAACTTGTCCCATTTTTTAGTCCTAAGGCAGTAATTGCTGGAACAATTTCTGAAGAAAAGTATTTAGATGACTTTAAAAAGTTATCAAAACTAGCTAAAATCGTATAATATAATAAGTTATAATATAATAAGTATAAGATAACTAGCTAAAACGTGCAGAATATTAATTATAAAATAATTAGCTAAAATCGTGTAGTATAATAGTATAATTTAATATAAGACAATATAAAATAAAAAATATATAAAATATTATAAATATAATATAGTATAAGTATAAATATAATGTAATAAGCTTAGTAATTTAATCATCTAAAAATATTTAATCCTCTACTAAATAAACATAAATCTTTCTTCTGCCGTAACGAAGGCATTCTTCAAGTGTATCAAAACACAAATCTATGCGATTTCCTTTTATCCATCCGCCAGTATCACCGGCAATAGCTACTCCATATCCTTCGATATATAGCTTGGTACCAAGTCTGATGACTTTTGGGTCAACTGCAACAATTCCTTTTCTTGCTCTAAGACCTGTTGCAGTAGCACCATCACCGTTTAAGCCGCCCCCGCCAGCAAAATATGCAGTTGCAACCATTTGCCACTCTCCAGCTAGCGTTACTCCTGGAGGCTGAATTTTTGCAATTCTTTCTTTAATTGCAGTTAAAACTTGCTGAAGATTGGTTTTTTCTAATTTAACTTTTTCTAATAGAACTTTTGATTTTTCTAGGTTAGCTTCAAGTTTTTTTTGCTCTGTTTGCTTTTGTAATTTTGTTTGCTCCAACTCATTTTTCTTTTCTTCTGATTTTCTCATTATTCTGTCATAGCTTTCTTTATCTTTTCTGATTGATTCAAGAAGTTCAGCGTCTTGTCGCATTATATTTCTTAAAAGATAAAGAACGCTTAAAAATTCATTAATATCCCTTGCAGTCATAATCATCTTAATAACATTGTTGTTGCTATATTTATAAGAGTAGATTATTCTTTTTTTTAATAGCTCTCTTTTTTCATTAAGGTTTTTTAATAAAATGCTTCTTTGAGAATCTAATTCTTTAAGATCATTTTCAATTGTTTTTATTTGCTGAGACAATTTTAATATTTCATTTTTCTTTGTATCTATGTTAGCTTCTACAGTTACTATTTCTTCAAGCAAAGCTTCTTCTTCATCTGAAAGAGCAGAAATTTGCTGGCTTAATTCTTTTAAAGTTAGACCATATATTTTTTTTGGAAGAGCGGCAAATGATTCTGCTATAAAAAATATTAAAACAAGTAAAATAAAGAAAATTTTAAAAAAAATTCTAATAATATTTGTTAAATTTCTTAAGTTTATCATTTTATTAAAAATTTTTAATTATTATGTTACTATAAAATTATGAAAAATTTAGATAATAGTATTAAAAAAATAAATATTAAAAAATAATAATACAAAAAAAGGTTTATTTAAACTTTTAAAATTAAATTTTGTAACAGTATTTTTTATATTTATTAGTAAATTTAATATTGATAGTAAGGTATATTTAATATATAATTTTATAGCTATTGACTTTTTTAATTAGTTAAAGTCAATAATTAAATCAAAAATCGATAAAAAAACAAAAAACATTAAAATAAAAAAGAAAGGAGAGAGATATGGCAAAATACCAGGATCTTGCTGACGCAATAATTGCTGGTGACAATGTTAAATCAAAAGAAATTACACAGAAGCTAGTAGACCAAGGCGTTAGTGCAATAGAGATCCTAAATGAAGGACTAGTGCCTGGTATGGATGTTGTTGGTGCAAAATTTAAAGCCAATGAAATGTACATACCTGAGGTACTGATTGCAGCTAGAGCTATGCATGCTGCAATGGATATCATTAAGCCATTGTTATCCGCTTCTGGCGCAGATATGAAAGGAACCGTAGTTATTGGTACTGTTCAGGGCGACCTTCATGACATTGGCAAAAACCTTGTAGCAATGATGCTGGAAGGTGGCGGATTTACAGTAGTTGATGTTGGTGTTGATGTTCCTAGTGAAAAGTTTGTAGAGGAAGCAAAAAAGAATAATGCACAAATAGTTGGGCTTTCTGCGCTTCTTACGACAACAATGCCTGTTATGAAAGATGTTATTACTGCACTTAGATCTGACAGCCAAACTAAAGATGTAAAAGTTATGGTTGGGGGTGCGCCGCTTACCCAAGAGTATGCAGATTCAATTGGTGCAAATGGATATGCTCCAGATGCATCTAGTGCAGTAGATTTAGCTAAATCTTTGATTGCTTAAGTTTGCACATTAAGTTTGCAAACTTATTTGATTGTTAATTAATTGTTTAGATTTGGCTGATTATTTTTTTTAAAAGCTTATTAATTTTTAAAAAATTAATAGGGATATTAAATTAGAAGTGCTTAATTGGGAAATTAGCACTTCTAATTTTTTTTGGCTAATTACAAAAAATTTTGACTGCAGAAACATTCATATAATTAAATCATTGGAATATTAATTCTAATATTATTATAAAACATTGGAATTAGCTTTCTAATATATTATAATGTTTCTAGAGGTGACATTAAACATATGGAAATAAAAAACCTTTTAAAATACAATCGTCACTGGGAAAAAGATTTTAAATATCCATTTCCAAAAAAAAGAGATATTTTTAATAATGTTTTGGGTTATTTGAATGAAAGACAAATTGTAGAGGTGGCTGGCTTAAGAAGAGTTGGAAAAACAACACTATTTTTTCAGATAATAAATTATATTTTAGAAAAAGGTACAAATCCTTTTTCTGTCTGGTATTTTACTTTTGATGAAGAAACTCCAAATTTGGAAGATTTGATTACTAATTTTTCATATCAAACTGGTGTAGATTTTAAGCTTAATAAAGTTTATATATTTCTTGATGAAATCCAAAAGCTTCCAAATTTTCAAAATCAGTTGAAGATATATTATGATTTATACCCTAACTTAAAATTCTTTATATCGGGCTCAACATCACTTTTTATAAAAAAGAAAACCCAAGAAAGTTTAGCTGGAAGGGTGTTTAGTTTTTTTCTTAAACCTCTTAATTTTAGAGAATACCTTTATTTTAAAGAAAAAAGTTATATTTTAGATAAGCCATTTGCTTTTAGTTATGAAATTGAAAAAGAGTTTGATATATTTTTGGGATCTCAATTTATAGAAGCCATAGAAATAAAAGAATCTATAAAAAGGAAAGAATATTTAATTTCTATAATGAAAAAAATAATATTTGAAGACATACCATCGACTTTTCCAGTAGAAAACCCTGAAATTTTGTGGAGAATTGTCCAAATAATAGGGCAAAACCCAGGAGTTATGATTGATTATCAAAGTTTTTCTAGAGAGATTGGTATTTCTAACAAAACACTTAGTTCTTATTTATATTACTTAGAGGAATCTTTTTTATTGAAAAAGATTTATAACTTTTCTAGAAATATGTTGACTTCTGAGAAGAAACTTAAGAAATTTTATCTTTCCTCTCCATCTTTCTGTACTGCAATCTTTGATTTTGTTGACAAGGGGAAGTTGACAGAAAATTTAGTTATTTCTTTAAAAGATTATAGATTTTTCTGGAGAGATTCATATAAACATGAAGTTGATTTTATATTTGGCAAAGATCAAGAGATTGTTCCTATTGAGATAAAATATAAAGAAAAGCTTTTTGAGAAAGACTTTAAAAATATATTTATATTTGCTAGAAAGTATAACTGCCAAAAAGCAATTTTTTTTATAAAAAATTTAAAAGAAGAGGAATTAATTCTAAAGGGATTGTTTATAGAGGAAAAACCTATATATTTTCTATAAAGAATATAAGTAATATTGTAAGATGCAATCTATCAGCATTAATTTTTTAGAAACTTTATAATGTGTATTAAACTTGCTGATTAAAATTATAAGTAAAGATCTGAAACCTATATTTATAGCTAATTATATCGAATTATTTCTTTTGTTATTTTGTAAAATTTTTTGCCTAAAATAATATTAGAAATGCATTTTATTACTTTTCTTATAAATTTTTTAAATTATTTTTGAATTCTTCACTTGACATCTATAGCAAAAATTATTATTATTGAGTTAAACGTTTACGTAAACGTTATATTATTTTGATTTTTTCATATATATATTAAAAATATCATAAGATTTTTTAAATTTATTATTGTTTTATTAGAAATTTTTTTGTTAATCATTATATATATTTAACGATATTTAATTTTAATTTTGTAAATTTTAAAAAATTCAAGCAATACAAATATAAATAATAATAAATAAATAATTTTAAATAATTGGTTCATGCTGGATAATTCATTATTTTGTAAAAATTTTGAATTAATTAAGCACAAAATTTTTTAAGTTTTTAAATTTTAGTCAATTATTTATAAAGAACTAATTGATTGTTAAGTTTACTTATAAAAACAATTAGGAGGTGATGTATAGAAATATTAAAAGTAATTAATAAAAAATTAATTGAAAAATATAAGGAGGTGACATTTAATTGACTAAATATATTATTTTTAAACAAAGGGGGTGGTATTATATTTTCATATAATAGGATTAGTTTAAGAAATACTTAAAATTATTATAAAAAAACTACTTTTTAAAAGTCTAAAGTAATATTTTTAAAAATATTAAGGTAATTTTAAAATAAAACTTGAGAGAGGATTAAGAAAATGAACAAGATTATTAAGATTAGTTTTATTACTACAATAATTATTCTCATGACAATATCACTATCTATGATTGGCTGTAAAACAGCACAAAAAACATCAGCATCATCAGTGGAGAATACAGCATCTGTAACAAAAGCTGAAGAGACTACAGTAGCGGCAACTACTGAAGCCGCAAAAAAGCTTAAGTTTGCTTTCTCTGTAGCTATACTGGATAATCCTTATTTTATTGAAGTGGCCAATGGATTTAAAGATAAATGTGCAGAATTGGGTATCGAAGCTATTGTAACTGATGCAAAATATGATGCTCCAACACAGTTTAACCAGTTAGAGGATTTTATTTCTTCAAAGGTTGATGCGATTGCCGCTGCACCTGTAGATCAAAAAAGCTTACAAGAAGTGGTTCAGAAAGCTAAAGATAATGGTATAATTGTAGTTGGTGAAGCACAAGGCATAGATAATGCTGATGGTAATGTAATAGTTAATGACTATGAATATGGCTTGGTAAATGGCAAAAATGCTGCTAAATGGATAAAAGAAAAACTTGGTGGCAAAGCAAATGTTATACTTTTAACCCTTGATCATGTTGAAGCAGTTATAAAAAGAGGCGATGGTATGATAGATGCAATCAAACAAGAATGCCCAGATGCTAAAATAATTGCTCGACAATCTGCTGAAACAATGGAAAAAGCTATGAATATTACAGAAACATTACTTCAAGCTCACCCTGAAATAAATGTAATAGTTTGTGTTAATGATCAACATGCATTAGGTGCTCTACAAGCAGTTAAAAATATGAATATTAAAGACCCTAATTTCTTTATAGGTGGTGCAGATAATACTGCAGAAGCAAGAGCAGCAATGGTTGAACCTGGTAGTGTGTTTAGAGTAACAATTGACATTGACCCATATGGTACTGGTAAGAAATTAGTAGAAGTTATGTATGATTATGTTCAAAATGGTCCAAAGGGCGAAACTTTTTACTTTACTATGACTCCTGTATGGCAAGAAGATTTATTAAAAGAAAAGAAGTAAAAATAGAATAAACTAATAGTAAAATAATTTTAGTAGATGGATTGGATTATGTATAGTGGGCATTTAAGTTATATAAATGCCCACTATAAAAAATATAATTAGGAATTTATTTATAAAAATGGATGAAATTATTTTAAAATTAGGTAATATTACTAAAGTTTTTCCAGGCGTAAAAGCTCTTGATAGCGTATCTATTAATTTTAAAAAGGGTGAAGTTCATGGCATAGTTGGAGAAAATGGTGCTGGTAAGTCAACATTAATAAAAATATTAACAGGTGCAATTCAACCAACAGAGGGAACTATAGAATTTCTTGGAAAAGAATATTATCATTTAAATCCTCAATTATCTTTAAAAATAGGGATAAATGCTATTTATCAGGAATTGCATCTTTCCCACGAACAGGACAT
>CAYLWJ010000010.1:0-4400 GCA_964387355.1 uncultured Actinomycetota bacterium
GTATTATTATTAGCGGCAGCAGTTTTATTAGTAGCAACAGTAGTATTGGCAGCAGCATTATTAATATTAGCAACAGCAACAACAGTAGTATTACTAGTATTAATAGTGTTAGCATTAGCAATAGCATTAGCATTAGTATTAGCATTAGTAATAGTATTAGTAGCAGCAGTAGTAGTAACATTACCAGCAAAAATATTTAAAGGAAATAAAAACCAAAAAATATTTAATATTAAGAAAACAGAGAAAAATATCAGTATTATTGAAATTAAAAAAGTAAATAATTTAAAGTTAAGTTTTTTAAGATTAGCTTTATTAAGAATAATTTGATTAATATTAAATTTATTAATGTTAAGTTTATTAATGCCAAGTTTGTTAAAATCATTCTTATAATAATTTCTGCCAATTTTTGTATAAATTTTTTTTATTAAAAAAAAATTATATAAAATCAAAACATAGCTCCTTTCAAAATTTTTTTGCAAGTATTTTCTTTACTCTTTTTCTTCGATTCTCATCACTGATTTTCCTTTAACTTCAATAGATGTGCTTGAAGAACTATCAAAAGGTAAAATTTTACTAAAAAATAAAGGAACTCTATAAAAAACTTCAACAGATGCTTCAGTTCCAGGATTACTATTAGGTATAACAATATTAGCCCTTAGTCTTTCGCTAAAACTCCATCCTGGTATACTAGACTTTGCGTAATTTTCAATTGCGTAAATTGCAGAACCATTTGGATTTTCTGAAATCGTAGCTGCTCTAGCTGCCTCATATGCAGCAGAGTTTACTGCAATTTTTGCATTCAATACAAATCCAAATTGTACTATTGCCGAAATTAATAAAAGCAAAATTGGAATTATTAATGAAAGTTCAAGAAGCACACTACCAGAATGGTTTTTTATTTTATCTTTAATATTAAACATTTTTTATCATCTCATATTATTATTTTTATACTTTTATAAACTATTTATAATTGTTCTAAAGACACCCTGAAGCTTATCTCCTAAAGATGTTATTACTGCAATACAAACAATTACTACTAATGCAATATAAAGAGCAATTTCAATTAGAGTTGCACCATTACAATTCTGATACGAAAAACTGTAAAAAAGTTTTTTCATAAAAAAATTTCTAATTTTTAATAGCATTTTTAACATTTTTTTCTCCTTTCTACTCTATAATTTATTAATTTAATAATTAAAAAGTTTCTTATTAAAATAAAAATTTTAATTGAGGCAAAACCGGAACTAAAAAGAAAGCAAGCATTGGTAAAAAAATAAAAATAAATATTACAATTATTAAATTGCTTTCTATTCGTTCTGCCCGCATTTTTATTAAATCCCTTTGATTATTTCTATAAACTCTTGAGAGGTCTTTTAATGCATCTGCTATTGGATTTCCAATTTCTTCAGCCTGATAAATTACTTTAATAAAACTTTTAAACTCACTGCAAAATGATATCTTACTAATATACTCAAATGCATTTTTCCTGCTAAAACCTTCAAAAACTTTTAGCTGGTAATATCTAAATAATTTACTTATCGGGTTGGTATAATTCTTGCTAATATAAGAAATAGTTTGTTCTAAGGTTAAACCAGCTTTTAATAAAGAAGACATTAAATCAATTATATCTGGCAAATTTAATAAAATTTCTCTGTTTTTTTTAAAAATTTTTGCCTTTACATACTCAGATGGAATAAAATAACAGATAAAACCTGATATAAAAGCATATATAATTGTGTTTCTTGAAAAAATTATTCCAAAAACACATATAAATATAACGACAACCACAGAAAAAGTAATCTTAAACAACTCTAGGCCTTCATAAGACCTAATTTTTATACCGAAAAAACTAACAAACCCGTCCGTTTCAACAAGTAAATTAAAATCTTCTAAAAATTTACTTTTTTGAAATTTACTTTTTTGTTTAATATCCATAGTTAAGAAAAATTATTTTTATCTATTTTGTCAGCCAAGTTAACAATTTTATTAATTAACAAAAACCCAATTGCATAGCTTAAACACATATACAACAAAACAAAAATTCCAGTACCAGATATAAAAAATAAAGAAAAGTTTCTATTAAAGACAAACGAAAATGCTATTACAAGCAAAGGCATTGCTGCTATAACATAGGATGTATACCTTGGTCCTACACTTAATATTCTTATATAGCTATTTAAACTCTTCCTTTCCCTTAAATAATCTAACTGGTCTTTTAAAAAACTTACCAAATCACTTCCCTTGTCATTGGCTGCAATAAGTCCAGTAACTATTATTTCAATAACTTTGCTCCTGTTTTTTAGCCTAAAATTTTCTAAGGCTTCATTTAAACTTAAACCTCTTTGACTATCGGTAATAATATTTTCAATTTCACTTTTCAATGGTTCTTCAAGATTATCTATTGATTTTTTTATAGCAATCAATAAATTTGATGTTGCGTATAAATTTCCGATTAACTCTAATAAAAAATATTCCATTTGACTTTCTTTTTTTTCTCCTTCTTTTCTACCTTTTAAATCTATAAAAGCATAAATTGCAAAAATTGATATTGAAGAAATAATTAAAAAAAGAATTGCGCCTATTCTAAAAAAAAGACAAAGTATTAATAAAAAAGATAAAAATATCACAATTAAAGTTAAAAAAACTCCTGCATTTATTTTTAAACCATTTTTTGAAAGCCATAGACTTATTTTGCAGATAAAATTAACAGGTAAATTTTTTCTATCATCATTAGTTTTTAAAAATTCTTTTTCAAAACTGTTTAAGCTATAAGACCTGTTTAATTTATTTATAAGATTTTGCCTTCTGTGTTTAATCATTAAAACAAAAGAGCTTATAAAATATAAAGACCCTATAGCAAAAATAATTGAAACTATAAAAGACAGTTTAATTTGTAATCTCCTTCACTATTTAATTCATTATCAACTAAAATTATCTCTTTAATTTTTCTTTTTATTATGTTTAGCTTTTCATCTTTTTGGATCTCAAGAAAAATTACAACATCAATTGCACGAGCTATAATTTTTTTTACTGCTTTAATGTTTAAATTTTCTTTATACTCCATTGCAAGCATTTCAAGCCTTAACAAAGCATCATAAGCCGAATCAGAATGAATTGTGCTAAAACTTCCCCGATGTCCTGTATTTAATGCTTGCAGTAGCTGATAAGCAGCCATACAGTCCCTAACTTCACCCAATATTATTCTATCTGCCTTCATTCTTAATGTTTCAAAAACCAAACGATCTTGATTAATCTCATTGTCAATTTCTCTTGTTTTTGCACGTGTTGTAAGTATTCTTACAAATGGATGAGAAGGTAATTTTATCTCTGGTAAATCCTGAATTAAATTAATTATTTCACTTTTTGGTATTAGCTTTGCTAAGGTATTTAAAAGAGTAGTTTTCCCACTTCCAGTTGATCCTGCAATTAAAATATTCTTATTATGCCTAACAAAATCTTTTAATAAATCTAGCTCTCTGGCGCTAAACATTTCGTGTCTTAAAAGATCTTCAAGTTCGAAATCAATACAATTAAAAACACGAATTGTTATATAAATTTTGTCAGAGATTGGCGGTATAACTATTGAGCAACGGCTTCCATCAAAAAGCCTTGCGTTTAAAAAAGGAATTCTCTGGTCAAATGTTTTTCCTGAAGAAATTTTTATTCTTTCAACTATTACATTTAAATCATCAATACTGTTAAAAACCTCACCTAAATATTGCTTAACACCATCTTTAATAATTAGCATTTCAGTATTTTGTATAAAGATATCGGTTACAGATTTATCAAATAAATATTTCTCAAGTATTCCTAATCCAAAAATTTCTGAGTAAACCTTTTCTAAAAAACTCTCTGTTATTTTAAAATCAATTAGCGGAAAATTTTGTTCAACTACATTTACAATTAAGCAATATAGCTTTTCTTTAAAGCTTTCATTATTTATATACAGTTGAGTTCCAAAGTTGGTAAATGAATTTGAGTTATTGCTAACTAAATTAATAAAATTATCATCGTTTTTAACTTTTTGTTTTATAATTTTAATAATTTCTTTTTCATAATATTCTGCATTAAGTGCTTCTTCATCTCTTAGATATCCATTTACATTTTCAACAGTTTCATTTTCAACTAAAATATTAGAGTCAGAATTTGAGCAAGCTTCTGCTTGTAAAAAATTATTTTTATTTTTAACTGTTACTTTTTTATTTATTCCTAAATTCATTTTTTACCTAATTTAATAACTTTATAATTTTTAATTTTTTAATACTCAAGTTATCGTATTATTAGTATTAATAATTATTAGTATTATTAATTAGTTCTTGCTGAATAATTGACTAAAATTTAAAAACTTAAAAAATTTTGTGCTTAATGAATTCAAATTTTTTTACAAAGTAATATATTAT
>CAYLWJ010000011.1:0-3558 GCA_964387355.1 uncultured Actinomycetota bacterium
GTTTCTGCATTCAAAGCTATTTTTTGATGTTTCTAAAAAATTTTCTTTATTAATTTCTTTAATTATTTCAATAATAAGTTTAATAAAATTATTAAAATCTAAATCTTCATCATTAAATATTAATTGAGAGCAATTTTTATCACCAAGAAATATATATTTTAAAATAACATTTTTACCTTTTAACATATCTAAATCTTTACTTAAATTTATTGCTAGCTTGTATAATGGCAGCTGAATATCCTCCTGTAAGTCTTTTTGTGAAATTGATCTTGAGCCCGATTTATAGTCTATTAATTCTACAGTTTTTTCATCTATAAAATTTATATGGTCTATCCTTCCATTTATCAGGTTATTTTTTAATTTAAACGAAAAACTTTTTTCAACAAATCCTACAAATTTTCTGTCTTTAACATATAAATCATAAAACTTTTCAAAATTTTTAACCGCATTTGATAGAATTTCTTCTTTGTAAAATGCCCAGTCAAAATTATATTTATCAATAACCTGTTTTATTATTTTTTTTAGCCTATCTAAAGTAAAGTCTTCAAGTACTGAATCATCATTCTTTGATTTTTCATTCTTTGATGAATCTGAAAACCCATATAAATTAGATAAATTTGGTAAATTTTGTAAATTGGTTAAATTCGGTAAATTTGATAAATTTAATAAATTAAAAAACGTGCTTAATATTTCATGATAAATCTTTCCTATTAATAATGCTGGGGTCTGTGGTTCTTGAATTCTAAAAAAATATTTATATTTAAACTTCATTGGGCAATTCTTAAAAGTGTAAAATAAAGAGTAAGAATAATCATTTTGATAATGCTTAAAAGGATTTAATCTGTTTAAAGTTTGAAACCTGTTAATCCACCATTTTTCAGGAGGATAAATATTTTTCAATAGAATTATTTTATTTAAAAATTTATCTTCATTTATAAATTTATTTTCTTCCTTTCTATATAATACAATTAATGCTTTTTTTCTTAACAACCAGTTTTGAGTTGAAAAAAAATATATATCTTTAAACTGTTTATCATCACAGAGATTTTGTTCTTTCTTAAAATTTTGTTTTTTTAAATTTTTAAAAATATCTTTTAATTCTTCAAAAAACTGTGATTTTTCTTCTGATTTACAAGAAGTTATATATAAGTGATTTTTAGCCCTTGAAAGGCCAACATAAAGTAAATTTCTTTCCTCTTCTAAATGAATTTTTTTTGAAATCTCTGGCAAGTATTTTTTACCTTCTTTTAAATAATTAAATAATTGAAAATTATAAAGTTGAGGCTCCTTGTAATCAGTAGGAAGATAATTTTTATTAATAAAAGGGATAAAAACAGCTTCAAACTCCAGTCCTTTGCTTTGGTGAAAACTTAAAATATTAATACTGCCAACAACTGAGGTTTCTTTAGCGCTTTCTTCTATTTCTTCCAAAAAAGAACTTTCAGAAAGCTCACTAATAAAATTTATAAAATGTTCCAAACTACTATTTTTAGCATTTTCATTTACAAAATCCCAAACAGATTTAAAAAAATCACCGACTATTTTTGAATTACTTAAGTTGTCATGTATTTTATAATTTTTATGAATTGAAGTCTTACAGTTAAAAAGACTTTCAATTATTTTAAATCTTTTATCAGTAAAAATATTTAATAAAAAATCATATGCATTGTATTTGTTTTTGCTTACATCAAAACTCGTATAAAAAATAATAGCCTCTAAAAACTTTGTTATTACTGCTTGACTTAAATTTATATTTGCCTGGTTTAAATTTATCTTTGCCTGATTTAAATCTATCTCATTGGTTTTGCTAATAGAGATGTTTGTTTTATTAATAACAGGATTAAAAGCATAGCTTGATATATTTGATATGTTATTTAACAAACCTTTTAATATACTATCTAAATTACTTAAAACATAAACAGGACTGATATTTAAAAATTCTGAAATTAAAATATCCACTAACAAATCTTTTATTTTTATTCTTAGCTCATTGTCAATTTGTTTTTCTTTCTGCTTAATTTCTTTTAATAAAATAATTAATTGAGAAATATTTAATAAATATTGTACATATGGGTTGTCAAGTATTGTTCTTGTACCCCGTCTTACAAATGGTATATTATTCTGATTTAGCATACTCTCTAAAAGCTTTATCTTATAGCCCAAGCCCTTCACTAATATACATATATTTTCAGGTTTTATATTCTCAACTAACACTAAACTCTTTATTTGAATGCATATAAAAGTTATTTCGTCAATTAAATTTGGAAAATCTTTTATGAAAATACCTTCAGAAACACTTTCCTTAATATTGGATTGGATATCCAAAAAGCTTTTACTTAAAAATAGCTCGTCTTTGTTTTTTAATTTATTTAAACTTATAAATTCATTGCATAAATCGCAAATCAAGCTGTTACTTCTAAAATTTTGAGTTAAAATAATAACACTTTTGTTTAAAACAACTGCAGAGTCTAATAATAAAGATTTTTCAATTTCTTTTTTAACTTTTAACTTGTTAAAAGTATTGGAAAAAATATCATTTAACGAACCTCTAAATGAAAAAACACTTTCGTAACTGTTTCCAAAATATATACAGTTATTATTAGATATTAATTTTATTATCTCATATTGGGCTCTATTTATTTCATTAAATTCATCAACAATTATAAAATCAAATTTTTCAACTAAAGATTTTCTAATATCATCATTAGTTTTTAAAATATCTACTGTATCAAAAAGAAGTCTCCCATAGTTAAATAAATTATTTTGCTTTAAAAACTGGTTATAGTTTAAATAAATCCCTGCTAGCTCAGCTGTAGTTGGCTCAAATTCTGGATTTATATTATTTAAGATATCTATAGGGTTAATTAAATTTTCCTGAGCCCTTAAAATAAAATCAAAAACTTCTTGCATAAAACTTTTTTCTATAAATTTATTTGTGTTAATATACTTAAATGTTAATGGATAATTTTTTGGGTTTAAATTGTTTTTAATTATTTCTTTAAGAAGGGTCCATTGTTGAGGTGCATTTAAAAGTTTTATATCATCTAAAAGATAATAATTCTCTTTAAGGAAATCAAGGCAAAATGAAAAAAAAGAATTTATTGGCACTTCAAAAAAACTTTGTCTGACTTTCTGTGCAACTTTTTCCCTGATTATTCTTGCCCATCTTCTGTTAAAACAAAAAACTAATATACTGTCAGTTCTTATTTTTTTTTGATTTATAAGATAAGCTATGGTATCAATTAATAGAAAGGTTTTACCAGTTCCAGGTCCTCCAGTTACCAATAAATCAAGACTTTTTTGATTTTGGTTATTTTGATAGTTCTGATGATTGTTCTCAATATAAGAGTCTATGATTTGTTTTAATAATTTAAAATACATATCAAATAAAAAACATTGTCTTTTTTTGAATACTTAAATACTTTCAAAGGACTTGTTAATGTTTCAAATTTTCATAATCAGCAATACCTGCAGCAGTAGAAATTACATCTATAATTTCTGACTTTTTGATTCTTTATGGTGCCCGTGAGGGTGCGCCTATTGGTCCCCTAATAGTAC
>CAYLWJ010000012.1:0-11559 GCA_964387355.1 uncultured Actinomycetota bacterium
ACTTTGAACTTTACTAAATTCAATAGGAAAACAGGTCTTCCTACTATACCATTTTTAGAAACGGAGTTGTTATTAGCAAAAGGCTTAGGGTATGCTGGTGAAGGTGATGTTTTAACAGCTTCTTTTGTTGGTGCTTTAAGTTCAGTGTTTAAAGAAGTTACTTTTACTGAAATGTTTTGTCCTGATTGGAAGGAAAATATCATTTTTTTAAGTCATATGGGTGAAGTAAATATTGATTTGTTTTCAAAAAAAGCGCTTATAGTTGAAAAAAATTTACCGTTTATCGATATAGAGCCGCCAGCAATAGCAATTGGAAGGCTAAAAAAAGGAAAAGCAGTGTTGGCAAATTTAGCTCCACAAAACAATGAAAGCACCAGTTACAATCTTATTATTTGTCAAGGCGAAATGCTGGATATTGATGATGAGAAAAATTTTGGTGATAGCATAAGAGGCTGGTTTAAGCCAGACAGCAATTTAGATATATTTCTTAAATCTTATAGTCTTTGTGGGGGGACTCATCATTCTGCTCTAGTTTATGGTGAAAGCGAAATTTCAGAAATTATATCAAAATTTGCACATCTAATGGGCTGGAATACAGTATGTCTTTAAATTCTTACATAGCAGGAATTGACATTGGAACTACAAATATTAAAGGCAGCCTCTTTTCATCAAAAGGGGAGTTAATTTCTACTGCAAGCATAGACTATCCAAGTTTTACACCTCAAGAGGGTTTTCATGAGCAAAATCCTGATGACTGGGTTAATGGTTTTATTAATGTTTTATCTGAGCTTCTTGTAAGCGATGATATAAGTCAAAATCTTAAAGCTATTGGTATTTCAACTCAAGGCGGAACTTTAGTCCCAGTGGATAGAAATTTTAACCCCTTATATAACGCAATTACCTGGCTTGATAGAAGGGGAAGCCAGATACTTAATGAATATAATTTTTTAAAGGAAAAAAATATTGAAGTTTATTTAAAAACTGGATGGCGTCTTGACAGTGGCCTTTCTTTTTTGGCTTTATGGTGGTTAAAAGAAAATAAAAAAGAAATATTTAACAAAATTTACAAAGTCTTGTATGTAAATGACTATTTTTTAAAAAAAATTACAGGCAATAATATCCAAGACCCTTCAAATGCCTCTATAACATTATTTTATAATGTTAAAGAAACAAAATGGGATGATGTACTATTATCATTTTTTAATTTTAAAAGCAATAAACTTTCTGAAGTTAAAAACCCTGGTGTTTTTGTTGGCTATTTAAATGATGAATGTTTAAAAAGGCTAAAAATTAAAGCTGACTCTAAAATAAAGGTTTTTAATGGTTCACATGATCAATATTGTGTAGGGCTTGGAAATGGTATTTTTTCAGAAGATGAAATACTTTTGGCAACTGGAACAGCTTGGGTAATTTTTCAAATGCTAAATAAACCAATACTTGATGATAAAAAGTTTTTTGCAGTTGGAAGATTTACTTTTGCCCAAAATTTTATACAAAATTTTGGGAACAATTTAGAGCCAATTCAAGATATTAACTTTGAAGATAAATTTGGAATGATTTACACAATTCCAACTGGTGGGGCAAGTGTTAGGTGGTTTGCAAATAATATTTTAAATTTAAAAAACGAAAAGCAATTATTTGATATTATAAGCTCTAATTCAGAATATCTTTTAACATTGAAAAACAATGTAATTTTTCATCCTTATCTTAATGGTGCATGGGGTCCTGATTTTGATATATCAAGGAAAGCCTCTTTTTCAAATCTTGAACTTTCTCATAATTACCTTGATTTAATAAAAGCCCTTCTTGAGGGGGTTGGTTTTCAGTTAAGAAAAATATTTAATGTACTTACTGAAAAGGGCATAAAACCTTCAAGTATAAAAATGGTAGGTGGAGGCTCAAGAGATAAGATTTGGCCTCAAATAATTGCTGATATAAATAAAAAAGAAATTTTTATTCCTGAAGACCCAAAACTTGACTTTGCAACAAGAGGAGCAGCAATTCTTGCTGGTTTTGGAGCTGGTGTTTTTAATTCATTTGAAGAAGGTTATGAAAGATTAAAAGTTAATTATAAAAGTGTTAAGCCAAATCATCAAAATCTTAGCTTCTATGATGAGAAATTTAAGTTGTTTTAATATGAAGCCATTAATATAGTGAATTAGTTTAGTAAATTAGCTATTAAGTTAGTGCTCTTAAAATATTAAAATATTTAAAATATTTAAAATATAAATATCTAACATAAACTTATTTTCTTATAATGTTTTTATTGTTTGTTTTAAGCAAAAATTTTTAATTTTTAATATTGCCTAAGGAAGGAATCCCACGGAGTATAATTTATATAACCAAAGAATTTTCCAGTTTCATTTCCTGTATAAAGTAAAAGACCGCTAGCGTCATATCCAACATGAACTTGATATTGTTTTTCCCTCTCTATGAGTTTTTTTATATTTTCAACCATAACGGGACGGGCAGTTTTATTATATTTTATTTCAGTAAAAATAATTTTTTTACTGAAACGATCTTCTATAATAAGGTCTGACTCGAAACCTGAATTACTTTTAAAATAAAATAATTTATGTTCCTTATTCTGGTGTTTTATTGATTTAAATATTTCGGAAATTAAATAATTCTCAAAAATAGGTCCACAGAGAGGTCCTTTTTCAAGCAACTCTTGTGTTCTTATGCCTGTTAAATAACAAACCAGTCCTGTATCCCAAAAATACACTTTTGGCCGTTTTATAATTCTCTTACCAAGATTATGAAAATAGGGCTCTATTGTAAATACTATATAACTTGCCTCTAAAATTGAAAGCCAGGATTGGATTGTTTTATAGTTTACACCAATATCACTTGCATAGCTTGAGGCATTAAATTCTTGTGAGGTTTTAGCAGCAAGTAAATTTATAAATTTTTTAAAATCTCTTAAATTTCCAATATTGCTTAAATTACGTACATCACGTTCTATATAATTTTGTATATAGCTTTCATACCATTCAAATACTCCATCGTATTTTCTTAATACAATTTCAGGGTAACTCCCGAATAATATTTGTCCTGTTTTTTCTTCATCAGGAATTTCTAGGTATTGAAAGGGCAGAAGTGAAATATTTCCAACTCGTCCAGCAAGAGTTTCAGTTATTCCTTTAATCATTGAAAATTGACTTGAACCTGTTAAAATAAATTTACCATAATTATGTCTATCCTCATCAATCATTAATTTTATATAGTTAAACAATTGTGGAACTCGCTGCACCTCATCAAAAATAATTTTATTGTTATATTTCTCTATAAAACTTTGAGGATCACTTGAAAAGTCCTCAATATTTTGGATTTTATCAAAGGTAACATATTGATACTTATCTTTAAGGCACTCTTTAAGCATGGTTGATTTTCCAGACTGCCTAGGTCCAGTAATTGATACTGCTGGGAACAATGTTAAATATCTATTTAATACTTCTTCTAATTGTCGATGAATATACATTGCTTATAATAATAATATACAATTTAGTATTGTCAATACTAAATTGTAAAATTATTAATGATTATTTTGTATAAATTATTTAAAATATTGGATAAATAATTTAAACTGCTTTAATTTACAGGTTTAAAGGTAAGCATATAATCAATTTGAAAAAATAATTTTGGGTGCTGCAGTTGGAAAAGCAATAAAACCAGGAATTAAAGTAACAGAGCCTACAATTGAAGCAAGCATAACCCCAAGTACTCCTGATTCTTTTCCAATGATTTTTGTTATAAGATTTGTATCAAGAATGGATAAAATTAAACCTACTAGAATAATAACTCCAAGTAAAATTGGCAAAATATTTTTAAATGAATTCCATGCTTTAATAAGTGCTAATTTAGTTTTAGCCTTGTCTTTTACAAGTGAGATTATAAGAAATATTATTGCTATAAGATATATTGCTCCATTAAATATAAAGTTTCCCATTATAATCTAGCTCCATTTTAAATAGCTCTATATTAATATTTTTTTATAGCCTGCATAAATTCTTTTCTGTTTATTTGTGCTTTAATTATATACGAGATTATAAAGATATGTTTAAATTTATCAACAAAAATTATGAATTATTAAGTAGAATTCTAGTTTGCTATTACTATGCACTCAATTATATAATCTAGAGATTAAGATATTCATCCAATAGAAGAATACTAATATCTTTTCTAACATCCTTTATATTTATTTTCTTAAAAAGAATAACATTTGTAACAAAATATTCAGAATCAGTATTTTTTTATTCTAACAACGATTGTATGTTTTGTATGTTTTTCTATTGGTTTTTAAAATAAAGATTGCAATAAAATGTGGTATTTGTTACTATACGTATAAGCGTATGTAAACTTATATGTTTTTAGGAGGTTTGCAATGAGCAAAAGAATGACAGTTGTTTTTAAGGATGAAAATATCTATAGACATTTAAAAGTTGAAGCTGCTAAAAGAGGTATTAATGCAAGTGATATAGTTTCTGAAGCAGTTGTTGAATGGATTGAATCTCAGGAAGATTTAGAGCTTGCTCCACTTATAAAAAACAGCCAGGATGAAATAGAGGCAAGTGGCACTAAATCTTGGGAAGAATTAAAAAAGAATCTATAATTTAATAATAATATCTAAAATTTTAAATTAATGAACCAATATAATATTGAAATATCTCCAGCTGCTGAAAGAGATATAAAAAATTTAAAGAACAATTTGAGCAATTTTAAGGATTTAGTTAATACTATTGATAAATTATCAGCTAACCCAAGGCCTTATGGAGTGGTACAGTTTTCAAATGAAATATGGCCTAGATTTAGGTTAACATAAACACCAACACTTCCTTAAGCGAATTTCATATGCTAAGACAAAAAAAATTATCATATGAAGAATCTTTAGAGTTGGTTTTATCTAGCAAGTTTGAAAGAAGAGAAGCAAGGGCATTAAATGTCAAAATCAATAACGCAGGGGTTGCAAACCTTGAAAGTTACAATTGGGATACAACAACACAATATGATAGAGAACTTGTTAAAAAACTCTTTAGTCTGTCTTATATTGGAAAAAAACAGTCAGTCCTTTTATTTTGACCCACTGGGGTTGGTAAAACAATGCTTGCAAGGCATTTAGCCTTTGCTGCACTTAAAGCAGGACATTCTGTTTTATTTACAAGAGCAAGATTTAATGTTTGAAGCTTTAAAGCTATCAGTTCTTGATGAAGGCCATGATAGAACACTTAGGCATTACTTAAAATATGATTTGCTTGTTGTTGGTAATTTCGCTATAAGATCACTTAGCCGTGATGAGGCAAATGATTTATATGAGCTAGTAATTTAAGCGACTTAAGTTAAAGTCATCAATCTTTACATCAGCAAGAGCTCCTTAAGGAATGGCAAGCACTCTTTCCTGATCCCATACTTGATAACTTAAGCTTTAGATAGACTTGCTCACAGCTCATATCAGATTTTAATGGATGGGCCATCTATTAAAAAAAGAATAGCCCTAATTTATTGGAGGTGATAAAACTATGAGGGTATTATTTTTTACAAAAATGTTAAAATTCAGATATAATTTTGAAAGGGTGGTTCAATGCTACTGACTTGATGGTTCAATGCCGGTGAAGTTTGACACTGATGACATTTTATTTATAACTTAGTTGGCAAACCATAAAAGAATAAAGATCCCGTAGCCATGGTAAATGCTCTTTTTATATTTCGCAATGCATCTTGTTTTTCTGCAGAGTCTCCAGCCTGATAAGTAAAACCATTTTTTACTACCACCATCAAGGTTACAATTCCTATCAGGGCAAAAAACCAGCTCTTAACATCATTTAGAATGCTTGTTATGGTGTCAATATATGGCATACGGCGTACTACTATTATGTTATATTTATTTATATGGCATTGGTAATATTATTAATACATATATATTTATATTTATTAATAAATATATTAACATATTTTATAATAAAATAATACAAGAGTAAATAATAAAATTTTGAAAAGATTATCAACAGGAGGGAAAGTTTGATAATGAAAGGGCAATTACAGCTCTTTCATGTTATAATAAATTTTATGACTAAACAAAAATGCATTATTTTTATCGATGGCAGTAATTTTTATTTTAAACTTAAGGATTTGGGATTACACCAACTTCTTGATTTTGATTTTACTGGCTTTTCAAAGATGCTTATTTCAGATAATGAGCTTGTAAGTTCCACATATTATGTAGGGAAGATAAGAACAGACGGCACAGATAAAACACAGAAATTATTTAACGATCAGCAAAAACTAATCTGGCATCTGAAAAAGCATAATTATAAATACTCATTAGGTTATCTTTTAAAGTCTGATAATGTTTTTCATGAAAAAGGTGTTGACGTCAATATTGCCGTTGATATGTTAGTTGCAGCTTACGAAAATCTTTGTGACCGGGATTATATTAGTCTCTTCAGATACAGATTTAATACCAGCAGTAAATAAAGCAAAAGAAAAAGGGAAGATTGTCGAATATGTGGGTTTCTCGCATTGCCCTAGTATCGCCATGAAAGTTCGTTGTAATGAATCTCGCTTACTTAAAAAAGAGGATCTTTTGCCTTTTATTAAACCCCAATCTAAAATAGTCAAATAAAAAATCCTGCAAATGCTTGCGCCTTGCAGGAGAGTTTAGCAATAGTATACTATCATATTTAAACAGGGTTTGTCAAGGGGCTAGCCTCAAAGATAATTTCAAGCTTTTTGTGTAAATTTTTTTATCTCTTTTATTGGCTTACTCTTTTATCCTTTATTAATTCCTGATATCACTCCAAATATTATCCTGTTTACACTTGAACTGTTTTGAAAAAAGGATATTGGCCTTACTCTTCTTCTTATTTCTCTAAAAGAACGCTCAATTATATTTGTTGTTCTAATCTTAGCTCTTATATCTTTATCAAAGTAAAAAAATGCAAATATATCATCTATATCTTTTGATAGGCATTCTAAAGCTTTTGGATATATATCCTTGTAGTCTTTAACCCAGTTTTTAAAGGCTATCTCTGCAGTTGTTCTATCTTCTGCCAAATATATCCTCTTAGCAGAATCCATAACAGGCTTTGTTGCTTTTTTAGGTAGCTTTACTTTCACATTTTTTAATTTATGAACTTAAGCAGCGCTGTATGGATAAACAATATCTATTGCTCGCCTAAGGAAACCTTGCCCAACAAATATTATAAGTTTTAAGTTTTTTCCTAATAAGCCTCTTCTGTATAAATCATTTACAAAGCGGTACCAGCTATCTTTAAGACTTGCCAGGAGAAAGTCTAAATGCTATTATTTTTTTTTATACCTTGCTCTGTTATACAGCAGGCTACAAGCACTGTTTTTTTAACTGAACCATTTAAAGTTTTTACCATTAGTGTTATTCCATCTAAAAATAAGTATTTATACTTATCTTCCAGTGGTCTTGTGTGATAAGCTTTGACTGCATTATCTAAGAATTTGGCAATATTTGATACAGTTTGAGCACTTATCTTATAACCTAGAACAACTTCTATTACTTTCCCTACTTTTCTTGTAGATAGTCCTGACAGGAATGCATCTTTTATTAGATTAATTAGGGCTATCTCTTTTCTTCTGTATTTTTTAAACAGGCTAAATTCAATGGATGAAAATCTTGCCCTTAAAACTTTTATGTTTTCAATTAAACCTAAGCTTGATTGGGTATCTCTTTTGTAAAAACCGTTTCTGTAGTCAAAACGGCCAAGTTTTCTTTATATCTTGGCACAGCTAATGCTCTTGATTGTTCCTCTATAAGTATTGCTTCTATTAACATTTTTAAATACTGCCTTGTCTCTGGTTTTAGCTCACCCCAAAACTGCTCTTCTGTATTTACTTCCTTTAAATAAATCAGATATTCCTAGAGAAGTTAATTCTTTCATGGCGCACTCTTTTCAATTGTTATTTTGTCTTAATAATTATCTGAAAGAGTACGCCAATTATTTTTTATTTTAAAGACTTTTTACACAATTAATTTTATAATATTATTAAAATTCTAATATTTACTTAAATGTAAGGGTGTGGTAATATCTTACCTTTGATAAACTGATTTGCATTTAAATAAAATTTACATTTAAATTTACATTTAATTATATAACTTTTTATATACTTAGGAAGGGTTTTGATATGAAAAAAGATATACATCCAGCTTATTATGACTGTACAGTTATTTGCTCATGTGGCAATACTTTCCAAACAAGATCAACAAAAAAAGAGCTTCATGTTGAGATATGCTCAAATTGTCATCCATTCTATACAGGCAAGCAAAAGCTTGTAGATTCTGGCGGTAGAGTAGATAGATTTCAGAAAAGGTTAAAAAAAGTTAAAAAATAAAACTGTATAAACAAACAGACTATAGTAGTAAGTAGAGTATAGTAATTAGAATTAGATTGAAATTAATAAGCTAAAATAATTTAGCTAATTAGCTAATATTAGAGCCATAAACAAGATAAAGATAATAATATTTTATATTGTGCTAAAATAAGTGTAGCTAATATTAAATAGCTAAAATAATTAAAAAATAAATAAATTAATATGAGTGAATTAAAAGTAAAATTAATTAATCATACACCAAATCCTGAAAGAATGGTTGCTGTTGCTGCAAGATTGTGCTATGCGCCTGTTGGCGGAGAAGACCTTTTTGCAAATTTAACACAGGAGGAAATAGAAAAGCTTGTTCGATTTGTAGTAAAAAGCGGGCATTTAAGTACTACTGAACATATTTCATTTACATTTGCAATTGAAGGCGTATCGCGAGCTTTAACTCATCAGCTTGTAAGACATAGGCTTGCATCATATAATCAGCAATCACAACGTTATGTAAAATTTTACGGAAATTATAATTATATTACCCCACCATCTGTAAAAAATAACCCCAAAATCAATACTAAATTCGTACAGATGATTGACAATATACATAAATTTTATGAAGAAATGCTCTCAGCCGGGGTGGAAGCGGAAGATGCAAGATATATTTTGCCTAATGCTTCTGAAACTAAAATAATTGTCTCAATGAATGCAAGGGAACTTTTACACTTTTTCACTGTTCGATGTTGTAATAGAGCTCAATGGGAGATTAAAAACTTAGCAATTGAAATGTTAAAGATTGTTAAGAAAATAAGTCCAATTGTATTTGAGAAAGCAGGTCCAAATTGCCTACGAGGACCATGTCCAGAAGGCAAATTTAAGTGTGAAGTTCCGCCAAAGGCTAGTGATTTTGATGCATAAATTTTTTAGAATTAATTTTCTTTTTAACAATCTTAATATTCTTTTCAATATTTTCAATAATAAATTAAATGTTGGAGGTCAGGCTGTTTTAGAAGGTGTTATGATGCGCACTAGACGCTTTTGGGCTATAGCTGTTAGAAAACCTGACAATACTATATCCTCAAACGTTTTTAAGGAAGTTTCTATTACAAATAAAAAGAAAATCCTTGGATTTCCTTTTATAAGAGGCATTGTAATGTTAATTGAAAATTTATCCTTAGGTTTTAAAGCATTGAGCTATTCTGTTAATGAAGCCAGTGGTGAGGAAGTCCAACTATCTAAAAAGCAAATGGGATTTTCGGTAGCTATTGCATTAATTTTTGTAGTGGGAATATTTTTTGTTCTGCCAACAATTATTGGACGTTCATTTTCTGGTTTTATAGGAAATTCTATTTTGTACAATTTAATAGAAGGTCTTATAAGGATTGCTTTTTTAATTGTTTATATTATTTTAGTATCTTTTTTAAAAGATATTAAAAGGCTTTTCCAATATCACGGGGCTGAGCATAAAACCATTCAGGCTTATGAAAATAATGAGGAGCTCACTATTGAGAATATTAAGAAATACTCAAGGCTGCATTTAAGATGTGGCACAAGTTTTTTATTAATTGTAATGATAGTTTCTTTATTTGTATTTGCCCTTTTAGGAAAACCTCCTCTTTATTTGCGGATAATTTCAAGGGTTATACTTATACCTGTAATTGCTGGAATTTCATATGAATTAATAAGATTTGCAGGAAAATTTTCAAGATATAAAATTATAAATATATTATTTTACCCTGGGCTTTTGCTTCAAAAGATTACCACAAGAGAGCCGGATGAGCAACAAATAGAGGTTGCTACAATTTCTTTAAAAAAGGTCCTTGAAGCAGAATCATCAGGTGCACAGGATGAAACAGAATTAAAAATATTATCGACTAAAGATGACGTTGCAATTAATGCATAATATTGTTTAATATGTTGCTTGATAATTAATCCTTTATAATCTTTATAATATTTTAAATTTTTGGTTTAAAATCTGTTTAGTTTTTAATTTTTGTTTTAATTTTAATTTTAAATGGTGATTTTAAATGGTAGAACTTCTAGAAAAAGTTAAAACTTATGAAGAAACTTATAACAAGCTTATTAGTAAACTTTCAAGCTCTGATGTTGTAAATGATCCTGAAAAAATTAAGGAGTATGGCAAAAAAATTTCTGAACTAGAAGATATTGTCCAAACAACAAGAAAATATAAATCAGTTCTTTCTTCTATTAATGAAATAAAAGAAATGCTTCGTTCTGAAAAAGACGAAGAAATGAGACAGTATCTTGAAGATGAGCTTGAAAAAAGCAAAAATGAGCTTTTAGCAATTGAAAAAAAATTGAAATTATTCTTAACTCCTAAAGATCCAAATGATGAAAAAAACGTAATTATTGAAATAAGAGCAGGCGCTGGCGGTGATGAGGCAGGTCTTTTTGCTGAAGTTTTATATAGGATGTATACAAAATATGCAGAAAATAAAAGGTGGCATCATAGTGTTTTAAGTTCAAGTCCGCAGGGAATTGGGGGTTTTAAAGAGATTATTTTTGAAGTAAATGGGAAAAATGTTTATTCTGACATGAAATATGAATCTGGAGTTCATAGGGTTCAAAGGATACCTATTACTGAATCCAGTGGTAGAATTCATACATCAACAGCAACAGTAGCAGTTTTGCCGGAGGCAGAAGAAGTTGAAGTTAAAATTGAACCAAAAGATTTAAAAATTGATGTTTTTCGTTCTACTGGTCCTGGAGGTCAGTCAGTTAATACAACAGATTCTGCTGTTAGGATTACCCACTTGCCAACAGGTATAGTTGTATCATGCCAGGATGAAAAATCTCAGCTTCAAAACAAAGAGAAAGCATTAAGAATTTTAAGGGCTAGGCTTTTTGAAATAGAGCAGCAGAAACAAATTGATGAGCAGGTTAGGCAAAGACGAATGCAGATAGGTTCTGGGGATAGAAGTGAAAGAATTAGAACGTATAATTATCCTCAAGGCAGAGTTACTGATCATCGTATTAATTTAACTTTATATAAGCTTGATGAAATCTTGGAGGGAAATATTGGGGAATTAATTGATGCATTAAGAACTGCCGATGAAGAAAAAAAATTAGAGAATTTAGGGCTTTAATTTAGAGTTTTGATTTATGGCTTGAATTTAGAGTTTTATATAAGATTATAATTTAGCGCTTTAATTTAGTTTTTTGATTATTTCTTTTTGATTTAGGGCTTTAGAATAGAATTTAGAT
>CAYLWJ010000013.1:0-2247 GCA_964387355.1 uncultured Actinomycetota bacterium
CCTGGATCTATAATAATCTTTTGTCTAGGTTGGCCTTTTTTTAAAGCTAAATTAGACTGCGTGTAGAGAAAATTATAAATTTCTTCTATCACATCTTCATAATAAGGATTGTTCTGCATTGTCTCTGGATCTCCTTTTATATGCATAATCACAACACTTGTATTACCATTTACAACCACATCAATTAACTTTTCATCAAAAGTAAGACCACTTATATCATTTATTAAATCTGCACCCTCAAATATTGCTTGACGGGCAACTTCAGATCTGTAGGTATCCACAGAAACAGCAACATCAAAATTTCTTTTTACAAATTTTACTGCTGGTATAACTCTTTTAATTTCCTCTTCAATAGAAACAGGTTTTGAACCAGGTCTTGTTGAGAGTCCTCCAATATCTATGATATGCGCACCCTCTTGAACAATCTGCAATATTCTCTTTTGCATTTCATCATTGTTAATATATTTTCCACCATCAAAAAAAGAGTCAGGTGTTACATTTAAGATTCCCATTATCAGCACGCCTTCTTTTTTTAAATCAAATTCTTTGCTACCAATTTTAATAATTTTTTTCCTGCTCTCTTTTTCCAGTAAATCAAGATACTGTAAAATTAAAGCAGATAAATTCTTTAAACCGAAAGGCTGAGACTTCATTTTTTCTGCCAAACTTGTGATTGCTACTATTGACCCTAAAATTATAACATCTGTCGTTCCTTCTACTTTTAACAAAGTTTCCCTCGAAGTAACAACATCACCTCCTCTTGCAAGCATCTCTTGTTTTAATATATTTGCCGCCTTAACATCTATATCTTTAACTTTTAATGCAACTGGAAAAAGCTTTTTAGCCATTATTTTTTGGCCATATTCTGTAGCACCAATTTTTGAAAATTCTTCATATGCCTCTTTTTTGTTTTCTATTTCTAATTTTCTAATCTTATAATTCATATTATTCATAATTATTCATAATTATTCATAAAATCCATAATATTCATAAATTCATGATATATTCATGATATTCATGATATTCATGAAAATAAAAATCGCCTGAATAATTTCACTATCCTTATTATTTATTATTTTATTATTTATCATTGTTATTTTATTATTCTTTATTCATTATTCATCCATTATATATTTTTTTCCTAATATTATTCATTACACTAATTTTGCTATCTATTAAAAACTGCAGTCAAGATATTTTATTTTAATATCTTCATTATATTTTCATTTTATTCCCTCATTATACCCCCATTAAGTTACCTTTATGTGTTTTCATCATATTCTCTTTACTTTCCCATTACTAATAGACTTGAATCTATTTTATATTATTTTCTATCAGACTTTATTAACGACATTGCTTCTGCTCTTGATGCTGGATTTTGCCTAAATAAGCCTCTAACAGCTGAAGTAACAGTAATGGTGTTTGGTTTTTTAACTCCTCGAATACTCATACATAAATGTTCAGCTTCAATTATTACCATAACTCCTCTTGGCTCTAGTTGGTTCATAATGGCATCTGCAACAATAGTAGTAAGTCTTTCCTGAACCTGAAGCCTTCTTGAAACTATTTCTAAAACTCTTGTTAATTTACTAAGACCTACGATTTTGCCTGATTTATTTGGAACATATGCTATATGAGCTTTACCAACAAACGGGACTAAATGATGTTCACAAACTGAATAAAACGGAATATCTTTTACAATTATCATTTCGTCATGGTTTTCATCAAAAAGCGGCTTTAGTTCTAAAGTAGGATCTTTTCCTATACCGCTAAATAACTCCTCATACATTTCTGCAACTCTTTGAGGGGTTCTTTTTAAGCCTTCTCTGTTTATATCTTCGCCAATACCTTTTAAAATTAACCTAACTCCTTCTTCTATTAAATTTTTATCCAAACCTTTCTCCTGCCTCTAAAATTTTTATCAATTTTTAAATATTTACTTATAGCCTTTATTTGTTTGTTTATTTATTTACTTACTTGCTTATTTACTTACTTGCTTGCTTACTTATTTATTTACTTACTTGCTTACTTGCTTATTTACTTACTTACTTACTTATTTATTTATTTACTTACTTATTTAGTTTTTTTATTTAAATTATTAAAAATATCTTTTGTTTTTTTATTATAGCGTATTATTACAACTTCTTCATACCTAATCAACAATAAAACTTATTCTAATTTATTTTTCAAATTTAATATACTATCTAAAGTTAAATTTTAATATAAAATGCCCAATTGATTATAGAG
>CAYLWJ010000014.1:0-2071 GCA_964387355.1 uncultured Actinomycetota bacterium
ATATGATTTGCACCTAAGGCTTGAACAAGAAGCTGTTGGCTGCAGTTTATCTTTATTGCGGTATGAGGCCAGGTTTTTCCGTAATAAAATTTACTGCTAATTTCTTCTGTTATTTCAAGTGCATTTCCAACTCCAGCTAACATAAAATAATTACCTTTAGACCTTACTAGTCTTGCAACTGTCATCTGGCCAGGAGGACATTTATATCCAACTGCACCACCTGAAGCACCTTCACAATTAGCTTCAATTGTTAAATTTTCTAAAATATCACATGTCGAACATGACCTGCAAGCATATTGAATTGATGAGGCTCCACAATTTGAAATAATAAAATAATCTTTTCCTATATAACTTACATCTCCAAACAAAGAAGGGACTCCTCTCTTTATATTAGATAATAAAACCATTGTTATTAAACCTTTTATATCCCCTTCACATATAGTATTTACAGCTCTTTTAGGTCCTTCACTATCCTCATTATAAGGAATAAACGCAGGTAAAAAACAAGGGTCAACCCCATAAACGTCTGAAAGCTCATTAAAACATTTAACAGAAACACCGCTAATACTTTTACCAAAACTATTTATTCTGTCTTTAGCAGCAAAATAAAGGCTTGCCTGTTTTTTTAATACTGAAGGATTAAACATTTTATCATCAAAATTTAATTTCACACCGTTATCTTTAAGCCAATTTACAAACTTTTCAATTCTATCCTGGCTTATTTTTTCTGCTTCTTTAATTAAAATATACTGGTCTTCAATTATAATGTCATCTAAAAGAAATGATTTTAGCTTTGGATAATCATCTTGAAGATATTCCATTCTAAGTGCATATGATCCGCCCCACAAAATAAACTTAGATCTTCTCAATTTTTCAATTGCGCAAACACCTCTAACCCACCTTAAAACACCTTCTTTATCTCCATAAAATCTTTCATGAACTTGTGATGCTCTATTTGGCGAAGTTTCCCAAAGTGAAGCACCCGCTGCAGTAATAAGGCAAGTCGCTGCCCATGCAGGGTCTTCGTCAGAGTATAAAAGAATTGGCTTATTTAATGCACGAGCTATTTCAACAACAAACATTGGTTCTGACCAATGCCAGCACCCAATAATTAAAGCTTCAATATGACTCTGGTTAAAAAAATCAACTGCTGAACTTATATCTTCAGAATTATAAAACCCAACCTGATTTTTATCTTTTTTAACAAATTCAGCTGCATCAAAAACTTCAATATCATTTTTTATAAGAAAATCTTTAAAATCATAATGTTTTTTTGCAATTGCTATTTCCATCTCATTGGCTAAAGCAAGTGCTCGTGGCGTATCAGTTAGGCTAATTAATCCAATTTTTGGTTTTAAATCTTTTAAATTTCCCATTTATTCCTCTTTAAAATTACTTAATTTTTATAAAAATTTAAACTCAAATTCATTTATTATATCATTTAACTTTTGTAGTTTTACAGTAGATAATGGCTTTGGTTTATGATCTTTTAAAATCTCCTCTGCAATTTTCTTGGCATTATCAATAATTGAAGGTTTTCCTTTTATTTTCCAATTCTCGTAAACATCTCTATTAGAAACCCTATAATGACAATGCTCATTTGATTTTAAATAGTTTAAAGTATGTTCTTCCATTATGAAATTATTATGGGGCCCCACTTTTTTAATTACTTCTTTTGCTATTGTATCTTTATTAACATTAATCCCCTGTAAATACCTATATACAAAACCAGCAATTTCATTGTCAACTACAAGCTGAGAATAACTTACAGTAAAACCTGTTGAAAACATGCCAGCATTAACAAGTAGATTTATACCAGCTTGAAGATTCGCTATTGTATTAAATATTTTTTCAAAACCATTTTGCTCATCGTATAAGTTTGAGTCTGTATCAAAAGAAATACAGTGCGAAGGTATATTATAATACTTAGCCATTTGCGCTCCTGCAACAGAAAGAATACATCGTTCTGGTGTGCCAATTAAAACAGCGCCTTTTTGCATCTCAAAAGTTGTCCACGCAGCTCCATAAATTACAGCACAACCTTCATTTACTAATTGAGATAAAACAATAC
>CAYLWJ010000015.1:0-58086 GCA_964387355.1 uncultured Actinomycetota bacterium
GTAATTATTTTATTAAAACCAATTTATTAATACTAATTAAAACTGCATATAAATTATTGTATTTTACAATTATTGTAATTTAGGTTTTAAGCAAGTAAAATATATCTAAAGTAAAAAACATATTAAAGTAAAACATAATTAATTAACTTAAAGCATATTTAATTTAAAACAATTACATTTAATTGCATTTATTATACTTAAATTTAAGGATCATAATGTCAAAAGAAATTGAATTAAGCATAGCAAATCTTTCAAACCTTTCAAAAGAAAAATATTTTTTACTTCAGGTATCAAAAAAGTCAAAAAAGCTTCTCGATTTTTTAAAAAATCAAATACCAAAAAATGATAAAGAATGGCTAGCTGATTTTGAGAGCTGGAAGATAAACAATAAGTGGATAAAACAAGTTAGTGATATTTGTATTTCAGAATTTGATCAGGTTTTTTATGATTTTGGTGAAAATTTATATGACTTAAAAGTAGAAAAAGATTATGATAATTTTAAAAATTTAATCGACAAAAAACTATTAAAAAAGTCAGCGCCACCAGCCGGTGATATAAGTAAAAATATAAATAGAGAAATAAGTGATAGCAATAATAGCGGTCAAAGCCAACATCAAAGCCAAATGCAAAACCAAAACCTGAACCAAAGCCAAAGCCAGAGCAAAGGCCAAAACAAAAACCAGAGTCAAACTCAAAGCCAAAGCCAAAAAAAAGCTAAAGACCAAGACCAAGCTAAAGACAAAGACAAAAACAAAAACCAAAAAAAGACAAAGACATAGAAAACTGTAAAAAATAAACAATAAAACAATAAGATAACACAATAAGATAATACAATAAGATAATAATAGAATAATAGAAGAATAGACCAATAGAACAATAGAATTAGAATAATAGAATAATAGAGTAATAGAAGAATAATAATATTATGATACCAAGATACACAAATCCACAAATGGGAAAAATTTGGGCTGAAGAGTCCAAGTTTGATTATTGGCTAAAAATTGAAAAAGCTGTAAGTGTTGCACAGGCTGAACTTGGAATAATTCCTAAGAAAGCAAGTGATGATATAGTAAATTATGGCCAATTTGATATTGAGAAGATTAATGAAATTGAAGCAGTTACAAATCATGATGTTATAGCTTTTTTAAATAATGTCTCGTCTTATATTGGAGATTCTGCAAAATATCTGCATTTTGGCCTTACATCTTCTGATATTGGTGATACTGCTCTTTCTCTACAAATGGTAGAAAGCACTGATATTATAATAGATAAGATAAAAAAATTTATTACTGTACTAAAAAATCAGGCTTTAAATTATAAAGATACTGTAATGGTTGGAAGAACACATGGGATACATGCTGAGCCAATTACTTTTGGCTTTAAAATTGCTGTATGGGCATTTGAAATGAATAGAAATCTAAAAAGAATAATTGATGCTAAAGAAAATATTAGTTATGGTAAAATATCAGGAGCTGTAGGAACTTATGCAAACACACCACCAGAAGTTGAAAAAAGAGTTTGTGAAATTTTAGGCTTAAAACCTGCTTTAGCTTCAACACAGATACTTCAACGTGACAGGCATGCACAAATGTTATCAGCACTTGCAATTTGCGGTGCAACACTTGAAAAAATCGCTCTTGAAATTAGGGGGCTTCAAAGAACAGATGTTAAAGAAGCTGAAGAACCTTTTTCAAAGGGCCAAAAGGGGTCTTCAGCTATGCCGCATAAAAGAAACCCTATTATTTGTGAAAGAATATGTGGTCTTGCAAGGGTTTTAAGGGGAAATGCTGTTGTTGCAATGGAAAATATTGCACTATGGCATGAAAGAGATATATCTCACTCTTCTGCTGAAAGAGTTATAATTCCTGACAGCTTTATAATATTGGATTATTTGTTAGATAAAATTACTGATGTTATAAAAAACTTAACAGTTCATAAGAATAATATGGAAAGAAATTTGATGAAATATGGCGGTATTATTTTTTCGCAAAGAGTTTTGCTTGAATTAATAAATAAAGGTATGGCAAGAGCTGATGCATATCAAATTATACAAGAAGAAGCTTTAAAAGCTTGGGATACAGAGGGAAGTTTTAAGGATAATATATTAAAAAATAAAAAAGTGTTAAAGTTTTTAACAAAAAAAGAAATTGAAAATCTTTTTGATGTAAAATATCACTTAAAATATATTGATACAATTATTAACAGATTAGAGACAATAGAGGAGACTTAACTTTGCTTCACTTTTATCGTCTTGTCGATAAGAGTTTTGAGTTTTGTTTCTACATTGAAACTTCTTCAGAACTTAATAGTAAAGAAATTAATATTTTAAAGTGGCTTTTGTCTGAGACATTTCAACCGCAAAATTTCAATAATAAATCTTTCCTTGAAAATAATAGTTCAAGCAATTATAAAAATAATAGTTCAAGCAATGATTTTACAATAATTGAATTTGGACCAAGGTTAAATTTTGAAACTTCTTATTCAACTAATGCTGTTGCAATTTGTAATGCCTGTGGATTAGATAAAATATTAAGGCTTGAAAGATCAAGAAGATATAAATTAAATCCATTACAAAATATTGATGAATTTATAAAGAATAACCATGACAAGATGACAGAATGCGTATATCAAAAAAAATTATTTACTTTTGAAACTGGGATAATTCCACAAAAAACATTTACCATACCACTTTTAGAAGAAGGTATAAGTGCTTTAGAAAAGTTAAATAAAAGCTCAGGACTTGGATTTGATAACTGGGATTTGAATTTTTATTATAATTTATTTGTAAATGATATTAAAAGAAATCCAACAAATGTTGAAATATATCACTTAAGTCAGGCAAATAGTGAACATTCAAGACATTGGTTCTTTAAAGGCAACTTGTTAATTGATGGCAAAAAGTTTGAATATAATCTTATTGACCTTATTAAATCAACATTAAAAGAAAATCCTAGCAATAGCCTTGTTGCATTTAAAGATAACTCGAGCGTTATAAAAGGTTTTAAAATTAAAACAATTATACCTAAAGCGCCGGGATTTTGTAGTTATTTTAAAGAAAAAGAGAAAAAGTATCATTTAATTTTTACTGCTGAAACACACAATTTTCCAAGCGGTGTTGCTCCATTTCCAGGTGCAGAGACAGGAACAGGTGGAAGAATAAGGGATGTGCAAGCAACTGGCAGAGGAGGCCTTGTAATTGCAGGTACTGCAGGGTATGCTACAGGAAATTTAAATATAAAAGGCTACAAAATACCTGGTGAAAATGAGTCCTTTAAATATCCAACGAATTTAGCATCACCATTAAAAATATTAATTGAAGAAAGCAATGGTGCATCGGATTATGGCAATAAATTTGGCGAACCAGTAATCCAGGGTTTTGTAAGAACATTTGGTCAAATTTTGCCAAATGATGAAAGAAAAGAATGGATAAAACCCATAATGTTTACTGGTGGTATTGGTCAAATTGATGATGTCCATTTAAAAAAATACAATCCTAAAAAAGGTATGCTTATTTTGCAGGTTGGTGGTCCTGCTTACCGTATAGGAATGGGTGGTGGTTCTGCATCAAGTTTAATTCAAGGTGAGAATTTAGAAGAGCTTGATTTTAATGCTGTCCAGAGAGGTAACGCTGAAATGGAGCAGAAATTAAATCGTGTTATAAGGGCTTGTGTTGAGATGGGCAAAAACAATCCTATTTTAAGCATACATGATCAAGGGGCTGGAGGGCCATGTAATGTAATAACAGAAATAATAAACCCTTCTGGCGGGCGGGTTGACATCAGGCAGATTAAATTAGGTGATAAAACAATGTCTGTCCTTGAAATTTGGGTTTGTGAATATCAGGAAAGAAATGCTTTACTTATATATCCAGAAAATTTGGATTTATTTTTAAAAATTTGTAAAAGAGAAAAAGTTAATTGTGAAGTTCTTGGTGAAATTACAGGTGATGGCAAAATATTTGTTTATGATAGTCAGGATAACAGTGTTCATGTTAATCTTGAGTTATCTAAAATTCTTGGAAATATTCCTAAAAAAACATTTAATTTGCAAACAGTTTCAAAGAAGCTTATCCCTCTTAAATTACCAGAAAGGCTGACTATTAAAGATGCCTTAAAAATGGTCTTTTTGCTACCTTCTGTTGGCTCTAAGGGTTACTTAGTAAGAAAAGTTGACAGAAGTGTAACAGGTCTTATTGCTAGGCAACAATGTTGCGGTCCTCTTCAGCTTCCTGTATCTGATGTAGCTGTTATTGCGCAAAGTCATTTTTCACTTACTGGTGCTGCAATCTCAATTGGTGAACAGCCGTTAAAAATAATGGTTGACCCGGAAGCGGGGGCTAGGATGTCTGTTGCAGAAGCAATTACAAACATTATGTGGGCTAAGCTTACAGATTTAACCCATATTAAATGTTCTGTAAATTGGATGTGGCCTGCAAAAATGCCTGGTGAGGGTGTTGAAATAGTTAAGTCGGCTAAAGCTCTTTGCGATCTAATGAAACAGCTGGGTATAGCTGCTGATGGTGGCAAAGACAGTGTTTCAATGGCTGCACAGGTTGGAAGCGAAATTGTAAAATCACCCAATGAAGTTGTAATTTCAGCTTACTGTACTGTTGAAGATATTACAAAAGTAATTACTCCAGATATTAAAAACCCTTCAAAAAGCAAGTTGTTGTTAATTGATTTGGCTAATGGTAAAAGCAGACTAGGTGGGTCAGCTTTAGCACAGTGTTTTGATCAAATTGGCAATGATTGTCCTGATGTTGAAGATGTCAATTTGTTAAAAAATGCTTTTTATGCCATTCAGGAGATGATTCAAAAAGAGCTTATAACTGCTGGGCATGATATAAGTGATGGTGGTTTAATTACTGCAGTAAGTGAAATGATTATGGCTGGAAATTGTGGAGCCGAGTTGTACCTGGAGCTTAATGAAGACAGTGAATATAATGATGATAATAAAGATAATGATGGTAATAATGATAATGATAATAATTTTTTTAGTGAAATTGATGAAGTTTTTTTAAAAAAGTGTATTCAAAAGCTTTTTTCTGAAGAGCTTGGTCTTATAGTTGAATATTTTGAAGAAAACAAAGACAGCATTTTTGAAATAATAAAAAAATATAATTTAAAAGCTTACAGTCTTGGTTCGACAAAAAAAGAAAAAAAATTAATTATAAGGGTAAATAAAAGGATTGTTGAGGAGCTTGATACAAATGAGTTAATTTTATGGTGGGAAGCAACAAGTGATGAACTTGAAAAGTATCAGCAAAATCCTGTTTTTGCAGTCAAGCAGAGAAGGAAACATTTAAGAGAAAACCCACATTATTATGTAAATTTTAAACCTGAAAATACCTTTAAAAATTTTTTTATAAATAATAATTATAAAAATAAGAAAAATACAAAACCAAAGGTTGCAATAATCAGAGAAGAAGGCAGCAATGGAGATAGGGAAATGACCTCGGCGTTCTACTTTGCTGGCTTTGAAACATGGGATGTTACAATGACTGACCTTCTTAATAATGAGATAAGTCTAGATGATTTTAAAGGGGCTGTATTTGTTGGTGGTTTTTCGTATGCAGATGTTTTAGATAGTGCTAAAGGATGGGCAGGTGTAATAAAGTTTAATGAAAAATTATCTGAAATGTTTCATAGGTTTTATGAAAAGAAAGATACATTTTCATTAGGTGTTTGCAATGGCTGTCAGCTTTTGTCTTTGCTTGGTTGGGTTCCATGGCCAAAAATTAGCCAGGAACAGCAGCCAAGGTTTATTTCAAATCCTTCAGGAAGGTTTGAATCAAGGTGGGCAATTGTAAAAATTTTAGAAAGTCCTTCTATAATGTTAAAAGGAATGGAAGGTTCTATTTTAGGTGTTTGGGTGGCTCATAGGGAAGGACATCTATATTTTCCAGATGAAAGAATAAAAAATGATGTAATTAATTTAAATTTAGCGCCTATTATTTATGTTGACGATAAAGATATGCCGACTGAAGATTACCCGTTTAACCCTAACAGTTCCCCATTTGGAATTACTGCATTATGTTCAATTGATGGAAGGCATTTGGCAATGATGCCACATCCTGAGAGGTCTTTTTTATTATGGCAGTGGCCATGGGTTTCTGAAGATTTTAAATCTTCTTTTATTAATAATTATTTTAAAGATTTTAAAGATTCAAGAGACTTTAAAGACTTGGAAAAATTTAAAGATTTAAAAGGAAAAGTTTATCCTTCTCCTTGGATGCAAATGTTTATAAATGCAAGGAAATGGTGTGAGGATATGCTATAATTGATATAATATTTTTTAAAGTCGTTTTAAAATTGTTAACTTGATTTTAAAATTATTAATTTTGTATTAACAACGTATAATCTCTATAAAAGTTTTTTTATGTGATAGAATTAGCTGTTTAATGAAAGAATTAGCCGTTCAAATGGTTTTTGGATTATAAAGTATATAAAGCCTTATATATATAAAGCAGTATATAAGGTATAATCTCTATATAATTTTTTTAGACATGGAAATAGATAGAGAAAATTTAAATATATTTAAAAAGCTTAATGAAAAGTGTGGAGTTTTTGGAATATACTCTTCTACAAAGAGTGTGGCTGAGTTTATTTTTTATGGCTTACAAGCATTACAGCATAGAGGACAGGAAAGTGCAGGTATAGCAGTTTCAGATGGTGAGAATATATTAGTTTTTAAAGATTTAGGTCTTGTTTCTCAGGTTTTTTCTGAACAGAACTTAGCGCCATTACAGGGAAGTATTGGAATAGGACATACAAGATATTCAACAACTGGGAGAAATATCTGGAGCAATTCACAGCCACTTTATCGAATGTTTAAAGATGAGGTTTTTGCCATCGCTCATAATGGAAACCTAACAAATACTGAAGAATTAAGAAAAGAACAGATGAGAAAAGGCGTAAGATTTGAAACTACTACAGATACAGAAGTCATTGCGTCCTTAATTGAAAGTTCTGAGTGTGAAAGTTTTGAAGATGCTTTTTTGGAAGCAATAGGAAAAATTAAAGGTTCATATTCATTTGTAATTTTATTAAAGAACAAGTTAATTGCTGCAAGAGATCCACACGGCTTTAGGCCACTTGTTTTAGGTGATAAAGATGGAGATTATATAATTGCCTCTGAAACTTGTGCTTTAGATATAATAGATGCTAATTTTGTTCGGGAAATTGACCCAGGAGAAATATTATTTATTGATAAGGATGGTCTTCGTTCACAAATGATGCTGCCTGTTGAACGTACTTCAATGTGTGTATTTGAGCTGATTTATTTTGCTCGGCCGGATAGCTATTTATTTAATAAGAATATTTTTGAAATTAGGCACAGAATGGGACAGCAGCTTGCAATAGAAGGCTTTGTGGATGCAGATATGGTTATTCCTATTCCAGATTCTGGTATCCCAGCAGCTATTGGCTATTCTGCTAAGTCTAGAATTCCTTACGGAGAAGGTCTAATTAAAAATAGATATATAGGTAGAACATTTATTCAACCAACTCAGGAAATCAGAGAGATTGGTGTAAAATTAAAATTGAACCCATTAAAAGATGTAATTAAAGGAAAAAGACTTGTAGTTATTGATGATTCTATTGTAAGGGGAAATACCTCAAAAAAAGTTGTCCAGATGCTTTATAGCGCTGGAGCAAAAGAAGTGCATATGAGAATAAGCTCTCCTCCTTTATTGTTTCCTTGCTATTATGGAATAGATATGGCAACAAAAAAAGAATTTATTGCCAGCTATAGAACATTAGAGGATATAAGAAAATACTTAAATGTTGATAGTTTAAAATATTTATCTATTGAAGGTTTAGTTAAAGCAATTGGGGAGTCAAAAGATAAATTTTGTTTTGCTTGTTTTAATGGCGAATATCCAGTGCCTATAAATAATAAGGTTGAATATAATAAGTATTTTATGGAAGAAGCACAATACCAAAAAGAATCTATTGATATATAAAATGTCAAAAAAAAATTCACAAGAAAAACAAGAAAAAGTAAATAATCATTTAACTTATAAAAAAGCTGGTGTTGACATAGATGCAGCAAATAAAGCCATTGAGTTGATAAAAAAGCCAGTTTTTTCTACCTTTAATAATAATGTTTTAAGCAGCTTGAGTAATTTTGCTGCTCTTTATTTATTTGATAAGCAAAGCTTTGAGTTTCCTGTACTGGTATCTTGTACTGACGGTGTTGGAACTAAGCTGCTTGTCGCAAAAGAAACAGGATTTTTTGATAATGTTGGTCAGGATTTGGTTGCAATGTGCATTAATGATTTAATTTGTTGTGGTGCAAAGCCTTTATTTTTCTTAGATTATATAGCTTGCGGAAAATTAATCCCAGAAAAAATTGAGATAATAGTAACTTCAATTGCAAATAGCTGCAAGATATGCAACACTGCTTTAATTGGTGGAGAAACTGCTGAAATGCCTGATATGTATGGTGAAGATGACATAGATTTGGCAGGCTTTGCTGTAGGCGTAGTTGAAAAAGAAAAAATAATTAATCCTAAACTAGTAAATGAAGGTGATTTAATATTTGGGCTGTCATCATCTGGGTTTCATAGCAATGGTTACTCATTGTTGCGGAAAATAATTAAAGAAAAAAAAATTAATTTAAGCTTAAATTCTTTGGGTAAAAAATTAATGGAACCCACAAGACTTTATTGTAATTTTATTCTTGGAGCCCTTGAATATGGTATTACTATAAACGGTATAGCAAATATTACTGGTGGTGGTTTTTACGAAAACATAAATAGAATAATACCAAATAATCTTGATGCTATAATTGAAAGAAATTCCTGGAAAATACCTGATATTTTTTTGTTTTTTAAAGAAATTGCAGATTTACCAGATTATGAAATGTTTAGGGTTTTTAACATGGGTATTGGAATGGTTTTAATTATAAAACCAGAACAAAAAGAAAAAATTTTTAGTTACGCAAAAAAACAAAATGAAAATCTTTTTTTAATTGGTCAGGTTTGTAAGGGAAGTGGAAAGGTGATTATAAAATAATGTCTTCTTTTTTGAGTGGTTTAAAAAGGATAGCAGTTTTTGCATCTGGCTTTGGTTCTAATCTCCAAGCTTTAATTGATAGCCAAAATAAAAACTATTTTAATGGCAAAATTGTTCTTGTATTTAGCAATAATGAGAGTGCTTATGCAATTCAAAGGGCAAAAAACAGCAATATTAAAACAGAATGTTTTTTATTGTCCGATTTTAATTCAAGAAGTGATTTTGATAAAAAAATAATATATATGCTTAAAGAAAATAATATTGATTTAATTGTACTTGCAGGTTATATGCTTTTATTAGGTGAAGAAGTTATCAAACAGTACAGATATAAAATACTTAATATTCACCCAGCACTTCTGCCTGCTTTTAAAGGAACACATGGGATAAAAGATGCTTTTGATTATGGAGTTAAGGTAACTGGTGTAACAGTTCATTTTGTAGATGAGGGCTTGGATACAGGACCAATAATTTTGCAGGAGCCAGTAATTATTGAAGATAATGACACTTTAGAAACTTTAGAGGAAAAAATTCATAAAGTGGAACATAAAATGTATCCTTATGCAGTTAAGCTGTTTTGCGAGAACAGGTTACTAGTTGAAGGTAGAAGAGTTAAAATTGTTGATGTTAATAAACCTATTGACTAATGTCACTATAGTTAATTAATAAATATCATAACATTGTAGACTCTTTTTAGAGTTATTAATGTAACATTACATCGTAGACCATTAAAAAAAATTATTATAAATTTAATAAATTTCAATCTCATTTATATAGTAGCATTTTGATACTGTAAACTCAGCTAAGCTATAAAGTCTACGATGTGTTGATATATTTGAGTCTACTATCTATTGATATTTGTCAATTAATGTTTAGCATTTACTTATTAATTATTTTAAGAGGAGATTAAAATTTAAAAGGAGATTAAAAGGTGCAAGTAAAAATAAAAAGAGCTTTAATTAGTGTTTCAAACAAAATAGGAATAGTAAAGTTTGCTGAAGTTTTACAGGACTTGGGAGTGGAAATAATATCAACTGGTGGAACGTATAATCAACTAAATGCCGCTAAAATAAATGCAATTAAAATAGAACAGCTGACAGGATTTCCTGAAATGCTTGATGGAAGGCTTAAAACCCTTCATCCTTTTGTTCATGGGGCAATATTAGCTGATAGAAGCAAAGAAAGCCACTTAAGGCAAGTAGAAGAGGCTAATATAAAATTAATTGATATGGTAGTTGTAAACTTATATCCTTTCAAAGAAACAGTTATAAAGCCTGGTGTTACTTTGGAAGAAGCTATAGAAAATATTGATATTGGTGGGCCTACAATGATAAGGAGTGCAGCAAAAAACCACAAAAGTGTAGCTGTTATAGTTGACCCTGAAGATTACGCGCCTATTGCAGAAGAACTGAAGAATAATAATGGAGCCTTAAGCCAAGAGACGTGTTTTGCTTTAAGTGTGAAAGCTTTTCAGCATACTTGTGAGTATGACAGTCATATATTTAATTATATGATTAACAGGCTGTCAGAGATGAATTTGCAGATTGAAAAAGATAAAAAAATAAAAACAAAAATATTTGTTAGACCTTACTTAAAAATTGACTGCACAAAAGATGAGAGTACTTATATTAACGGCATTAATAGTAGTATTAATAGTAGTGTTAATAGTTTTTTAGATTCTGATAAAAATTTTAATAAAAATCTAAATTTAATATTTGAAAAAATCCAAGATTTAAGATACGGGGAGAATCCCCATCAAAAAGCTTCGTATTATAAATTTATAGATGCGCCATATGATTGTTTTGCAAATAGCACAAAATTGCAAGGTAAAGAACTTTCATATAATAATATTTTAGATGCAAATGCTGCATTTTCAATAGTTAAAGAGTTTGAAACTCCTTGTGTTGCAATAATTAAACACAATAATCCTTGTGGAGTAGCAACAGCTACAACTGTAACAGAGGCTTATCATAATGCCCATTTTTGTGACCCGCTTTCTGCTTTTGGAGGAATTGTTGCTTGTAATTATAAATGGACTTCAGATGCTGCAAGATTTATGAAAGATAAATTTGTTGAAGTATTAATAGCTCCTGATTTTGAATCAGAGGCTTTAGAAATTTTAAAAGAAAAAGAAAATTTAAGAATACTAAAAATCAATTTTAACCTTGATTCTTTTTTAAAAGAGCTCGAATCTGAAAATTTTGTTCCAAAATTTTATGATATTAAAAGTGTAGATGGCGGCATTGTTGTCCAAGAGCCTGATGAATCAACGATAAAATCAATAACTTTTCAAATTGTTACAGAACAAAAGCCTACTAGATCAAGTTTAGATGATTTGCTTTTTGCTTGGCAAGTGGTAAAAAATGTTAAATCAAATGCAATAGTTCTTGCTTCAGGTAAAGCTACTGTTGGAATAGGTGCAGGCCAGATGAGCAGATTAGATGCAACTAAAATTGCTATAGAAAAGGCAGGTAAACGCGCACAAGGCTCAGTGCTTGCATCTGATGCATTTTTTCCATTTAGTGATGCAGTTGAAATAGCAATAAATGCAGGGATAACTGCTATTATACAGCCTGGTGGTTCAGTTAAAGATTCAGAAGTAATAAGCCTGTGTAATAAATTAAAAATACCTATGCTTTTTACTGGAAAAAGGCATTTTAAGCATTAATTAATCCTTAAAAACATAAGTTAGAAAAAAACATAAGCTAGCTTATTTAAATTTAAAAGCTAGCTTATGTTTAAAGTAGAGCCTTTTTCATGCACTCATATATGTTTTCATATATGTTTTATAAAGGTTAGGCTATTTTTACTTTTATTAACTTTTATTAACTTTTTATAACTTTTATTAACAAAAGTAATAATTACTTCTTAAAATAATCTTTTTAATGTATTATGCACTATTTTAATGTATTATGCACTAAAATGTGCAATGCTTTTTTCTTCTTTTCCAGCCTTAGATTCTTTTTCTTTTTTATAAACTGAAGGATCTTTTTCAAGTGCATTTTTTATTACTTCATCAATGTTTTCAACAAATACAAGATTTAGACCTTTTAAAATACTTTGTGGCACTTCTTCAAGATCTTTTTTATTTTTTGCAGGTAAGATAACTTTTTTAAGTCCTGCTCTCTTTGCTGCAAGCAGCTTTTCTTTCAACCCGCCTATAGGTAAAACTCTACCTCTTAGTGTTATTTCACCAGTCATTCCAACATCTCTAAGCACAGGTATGCCAGTGAATGCTGAAACTAACGATGTTGTAATTGCTACACCTGCAGATGGGCCATCTTTAGGGATAGCACCTGCAGGAACGTGAACATGTATATCAGTTTTACTAAATATATTCTCATTTATACCAAATTCACTAGCTTTGGAATGAACATAACTAATTGCAGCTTTGGCTGACTCTTTCATTACTTCACCAAGGCTACCAGTAAGTATAAGATTGCCGTTTCCTTTATAATGGGTTGATTCTATTAATATTATATCACCACCAACTGGAGTATAGGCAAGTCCTGTTGCAACGCCAACTCTGTTTTTATCCTCAATTTCGCTTGGGTGAATTTTTGGAACTCCAAGGTATTCTCTAATTTTATTTTTTGTAATTATTTTTGGATATTTTTTGCCTTCTAAGATTTCCCTTGCTATTTTCTTGAAAATATTTCCTATTTCACGCTCTAAATTACGAACACCTGCTTCTCTTGTGTACTCTTCAATTAGTAACAAGATTGCATCCTTAGAAAACTGTATATTGTATTTTTTTATACCTTGTTCTTCCATTTGTTTAGGAATTAAGAACTTTTCAGCAATATGTATTTTTTCTTCAGAACTGTACCCCGGAATTTCTATGATTTCCATTCTATCTCTAAGAGCAGGATGAATGGTATCCAGAATATTTGCTGTTGTAATAAACATTACGTTTGATAAATCATAAGGCACTTCAAGATAATGATCTCTAAATGAATTATTCTGCTCTGGATCTAAAACTTCAAGCAAAGCAGAAGAAGGGTCGCCTCTGAAATCTGCGCCAACTTTATCAATTTCATCCAGCATAAATACAGGGTTACTTGTTTTTACTTGAGCCAGCCCTTGAATTATCCTTCCAGGAAGGGCGCCAACATATGTTCTTCTATGGCCCCTTATTTCA
Source organism: uncultured Actinomycetota bacterium (assembly GCA_964387355.1). GTDB lineage: Bacteria > Actinomycetota > Humimicrobiia > Humimicrobiales > Humimicrobiaceae > Calidifonticultor. Next base: position 13,156 of record CAYLWJ010000015.1, read on the forward strand.
GCTTCATCTCTTATGCCGCCAATTGACATCCTAATAAATTTTCTACCCATAGCTTTTGCTATAGATTGACCAAGTGAAGTTTTACCTACACCTGGAGGTCCAACAAAGCAAAGTATGGGTCCTTTGGTAGATTTACCTTTTAATTTCCTTACAGCAAGATAATCTAGTATATGCTCTTTTACTTTTTCTAAATCATAATGGTCCCCATCAAGAATTTTTTTTGCCTTTTTAATATCTAAAAAATCTTTAGTTTTTTCAGACCATGGAACTTCCAGCATCCAGTCTATATAAGTTCTTATATATGAATATTCTGGAGACATGCTATTCATGCTTTCAAGTCTTTTTATTTCTTTTTTTACCTTTTCATAAGCTTCTTTAGGCATTTTCTTTTTTTCCAGTTTCTTTTCAAGCTCATTGATCATTTCAAAAGACTCGTCAGACTCTCCAAGCTCTTCTTTAATTGCTTTTAACTGCTGTCTTAAATAATACTCCCTTTGAGTTTTACCAACTTCTTTTTGTACTTTATCTCTAATTTGAGACTGAATTTCGAACTTCCTAAGCTCTTCAGAAAGAAATTCAGTTAATTTTTTTAATCTCTTTTCAATATTTGTTTCCTCTAAGATAGCCTGTTTTTGGCTTGTATCAGAAAGCAGATATGAAGCAAACAAATCTGCTTGTACTTCTGGTTTTGATATGTTAGTAGCAGCCACTACAAAAGTTGTTGGAAGTGGTATGCCAAGCTGAATAAATTTTTCAACTTGAACCCTTATGGTTGTGTTAAGGTTTTCAATTTCTTCATTTACAACATAAGGTTCGTCTTCCAGAACTTCAGTAAAAACTCTAAAGTATGGTTCTGTTTGAGTAAAATATTTAATTCTTACCCTGCATATTCCTTCCACCAGGCATTTTATTTCATCACTAGCAACATTTACTACTTGTTTTATTGCACAGGCTGTTCCAACTTCATAAAGGTCATCTTTATCAATTATTTCTTTTCCTTCAATTTTTTGAGCAACAACAACAATTATTTTATGCTCTTTTGAAGCGCTATTAATAGCTTCAACAGATTTTTTTCTTCCTACTATTAATGGAGTAGAAAGAAATGGAAAAACTACGCTATTTTTAAGCGCAAGCAAAGGTAATTCCTGAGGTATTTTAAATTTTACTTCAGGTTTATCATCAGGCATATTTGAAAAATTATCATAATCAGCCATATCTATCTTCCTTTCATACTTAGTTTATAATTTAAACTCATTATAACAATTTTTTTAAAAAATACCAATATTTTTAATTAATTTTTGTAAAATTATATTTCACTTAAAGTGAAAAATTTTTTTACCAATTATAATTAATTATTTAATTATTTTCAAGTATTTGAGAGATATTTAGAGTATAAGGATATAATTAATATTTTTATATAATATTTTAGAAAACATATTTTAGAAAACCTTTTTAATTAACATTTTTTAAGAATATTTTTTATCAATAATTTTATTAAAATACTTTTAATTAATATTAGTATCCTAATTCTTTTAGAGTTTTTTCATTAAGGCCAAAGTAATGACCTAATTCATGCAGGACTGCTTTTTTTGTATTTTTTATAAGATCTTGTTCTGAATTTGAAATAGATTCTAGAGCTTTTTTATAGATTGTAATTTTATCAGGAAATAATGGTTTTCCTTGACTTCTTTTAGTAAGTGGAACACCGTGATAAAGTGCAAGTATTATTTTATTTTCAGGTTTTTTATTTATTACTTCTGAAGGTAAAATATTGTATTGGTCAATTTCAATGCTTAAGTTTTCAAGCTTATTCTTAAACTTCTCAGGGACGTTTTTTAGAACATCTTCTATTAGTTCTTCAAACTTTTCTATTTCCATATGTTATCTAGATAAAATATTTAATTAAAATAATTAACTTAAATTAAGATAATTTATTTAAAGTAGTTTATAGTATTTTAATATTGTATTTTTTATTATTATAATTCTTTTTAATGAAAGTAATTATTTTACTGTAAATTTTGCTATAAGTAATTATATGTTATATTATTTTATAGATTTATACTATAAAATTAAAGAATATAAAATTTATTTATCTTATTATACGAGTGATATATAGCAATAAAAAAAATTTAGGACAAGTTTGAGTTATTTTAATTTATTTTTTATCAACAGAATTTAGATACTACATATAAAATTTTCGAATGAATTTTTAATATACTTTACTTGGTTTAAATAAAGGCATAAGAATGATAAATTAAATTTTAGAATTGGAGTTTATTTATGAAAAATAAAGTTTTTAAGAAAATTAAATGGCAGATTATTTTAGGATTTTTGTTAATTTTAACTTCTGCTCTAATATATTTTTTTCATTTTTTAATTTTTAAAGATACAAGACACATATTTATTTATCTACTTGGTGATATTGCTTTTACTCCAGTAGAAGTTTTACTTGTAACTTTAATTATTGATAGGGTTCTTTCCGCCAGAGAAAAACAGACAATGATTGAAAAATTAAATATGGTTATTGGCGCGTTTTTTAGCGAGGTTGGGCTAAGGCTTATGTATTACTTTTCATGTTTTGATTTAAATGCTGACAATATTAAAAAAGAATTATCTTCAATTCAGAAATGGACTGAGAAAGATTTATCAAGAATTGAAAATGCGATTTATAAATTCAAATATTCAGTTAATTGCAAAATTGGAAACCTAGATGAATTAAAATCATTTTTGGTTAGTAAAAGACCATTTTTATTAAGGCTTTTAGAAAATCCTAATTTGCTCGAGCATGAGAAATTTACAGAACTTTTATGGGCAGTTTTTCATCTTACCGAAGAGTTAGAATACAGAAAGGACTTGCATTCTAATCCTGATTCAGATTATGAACACATTTCTGGAGATATTAAAAGAGCTTATGTTTTAATTATTGTTGAGTGGTTAAAGTATATTAAACACCTAAAAAACAATTACCCATACTTATATTCATTGGTTTCCAGAATAAATCCTTTTGATGAGGAAGCGTCAGTTATAGTTAGTTAGTTATTTGTTAATTTTTATTACCTTTAGTTAACTTTAATTAACTAAAAACATTTTTAATTTAATTTGGTTTTTAGCTAGCTTTAATTAATTTTTATTAACTTAATTAGTTTTTTAGTCTTGGTTAGTTTTAATTAGCTTCAAATTAGCTTAAAACATTTCTAAAATGTATTCCTGCAAGTGAGTAGCCAATTGCATATGGAAACAATCCAGGGTATCTAATTGCAACCCATAGAAGAAGCTTCCAAAAATGTCTTCTTCCTCTGCCTTTTATGCCAAGCAGCCAAATTGAGCTAAATAGTGCTTTTATATGGAATTTTTTAATCCTTATGGTTTTAAATCTAATTTTTGGTGGTTTAAATTCCATTAAGAAAGTTTTTATTCTCTCATAATAGTCTTTTGGATTATAAATAGTTTCTAATATCTTTCTGTACCCATTAAAAAGAACTTTAGGGTCCATTTTAGGAATAAAATTCAATGTCGATACTGCAGTATTATTACCAGAAGCTTCACTAATTATTCTTTTACTTTCAAATAGTCTTTTATAAAGTCTAGTTTTTGGAAGCGCTGAAAGAAGTCCAACCATTGCTGTAACAATTCCACTTTTTTGTATAAATTCAATTTGACGCTGAAATATTGAAGGTGTATCACTGTCAAATCCAACAATGAAACCACCTTGCACTTCTAAGCCAGCATTCTGCAGTTTTTTAACCGATGAAACCAGATCTCTATTTGTGTTGTGATATTTGTTGCATTCTTCAAGGCCAGCTTCATCAGGTGTTTCTATTCCAACAAAAACAGTTGTAAAGCCAGCATTTACCAGTAAGTTTATAAGATTTTCATCATCTGCTAAGTTAATTGAAACTTGAGTGTTAAAAGAAAAAGGATACCTTTTTTCCTGCTGCCATGAAATAATAGCAGGTAGAATCTCATTTTTTAACTTACTCTTATTTCCTATTAAATTATCATCAACAAAAAAGATTCCACCTCTCCAGCCTGCTTTATAAAGTGTTTCTAATTCTAATATAACCTGTTTTGTTGATTTTGTTCTTGGGTTTCTTCCATTTAAAACAACCACATCGCAGAATTCACAATTAAAAGGACAGCCTCTAGAGTATTGTATACACATGGAATGATATCTAAAAATGTTTATTAAATTCCAGTCTGGAACAGGAACATTTGAAATATCAGGGAATTTGCTGCTTTGATAACATGGTTTTAAACTATTATTATTAAAATCATCAATAAATTCTTTAATTGTATCTTCTGCCTCTCCAATAAATAAATGCTCTACTTTAGGTAAGGATTCCCAACCAGTTGTAAATAGAGGCCCGCCGCCAGCAATAGGTTTGCCGAATTTTTTAACCCTTTCGATTATTTGAACTGTAGAATCTTTTTGAACAATCATTGCACTAATAAAAACAAAGTCTGCCCATTTTATATCAGAATCGTTTAAGTTATCGACATTTACATCAACTAGTTTTTTATTCCAGCTTTTTGGAAGCATTGAAGATATTGTTAAAAGACCTAAAGGAGGGAAAGAGGCTTTTTTGCCTAAAATTCCTAAAATGTTGTCAAAACTCCAAAAGGTTTTAGTATATTTTGGATAGATTAAAAGTATATTTAAGGAATCTTTTTTATAGTTATTTTCAATATTTTTTTCATTTTTCATTTTTTGTTTTCTCCAATTTTTTTATTTTAAGTTTAATTTTAAGTTTAACTTTGGATTATTACAGATAAACATTTTTAAGTAAAGCCAAAAAAGGCCATTTAGTGTAAAATAAGTGTAAAATTTAATTTAATTTAAAATAAGCTTTATCTAATTTATTTTTAGCTGAATTTAGCTAAATAATTTTAATCAAGGTTAAATAATAAAGTTAAATAATTATCTCTTAAATCCTTTTTAGATTTAAGAGTTTTTATAAAAGACGTAATGTATTAGCAAAAGTTTTAATATTTAAAAAGTTTACATATTTAGGAAAATAATATATTTTATAAGATAGTTATTAAATTAAATTCATTACTAAGATAATTTAATTGCTAAGATAATTTAGAAAAGTAAGAAGTAAAAAGTAAAGGTAGGCGTTTTAAAGGCAGGTGTTTAATTGTTAAGTGATAATAATCAAGAAGAAATTAAATTAAATAAAAATAAAACTAGTTTTAAAACCATTAAGCCGAAATTTGCAGTTATTGGAGCAGGGCATGGCGGAAAAGCCATGGCAGCTCATCTTGCATTAAAAGGTTTTTCTGTAAAACTTTACAATAGGACTTTAGCCAAAATTTTACCAATAATAAAAATGAAAGGGATTGAAGTAGAGGGTGAAGTAAGTGGTTTTGGGAAAATTGAACTTGCAACTGATAATATAAGTGACGCAATAGAAGGCTCCGACGTAATATTAGTTGCTGTACCTGCTTTTGCTCATGCATCTATTGCTGAAAGATGTGCTCCCTATTTAAAAGATGGACAAATAGTTTTGCTTAATCCAGGCAGAACCTGTGGCGCACTTGAATTTATAAATATTTTAAGAGAGAGAGGAAATAAAAATGATGTAACAGTTGCTGAAGCTCAAACTTTTATATATGCATCAAGAGGAATGGGCCCAGCTTCAGTGAAAATTTTTAGAATAAAACAGGCAATTCCTGTTGGGGCAATACCAGCAATAAAAACTGAAAAAATTTTAGACATTATTAATAAGGCATACCCTGAATTTATATCTGCAACAAGTGTAATAGAAACTAGTTTTAACAATATTGGTGCTGTATTTCATCCTGCAATTACACTCTTAAATGCAAGCAGGATAGAGTCTACCATGGGTAATTTTCAGTTTTATATTGAAGGTGTAACAAATGCAGTTGCTAAGGTGTTGGAGGCAGTAGATAAAGAACGAGTTGAAGTAGCCTATACTTTAAGGTGTAAAAATGTTTTAAGTGCTCTTGATTGGCTTACTATGGCATACAATGTTGTTGAGGATAACTTATTTGATGGGATTCACAGCAACCCAGGTTATTATGGGATTATGGCGCCAAAAACAATAAATACAAGATATATAAAAGAGGATGTTCCAATGAGTTTGGTTCCCATATCTGAATTTGGCCGCTTATTTGGGGTAAGTACAAAGGCAATAGATTCTTTAATAGAACTAGCAAACGTTATTTTTAAAACTGACTTTAGAAAGTCAGGAAGAAATTTAACAAGACTTGGACTTGAAAATTTATCGTTAGATCAAATAAGAAATGTTTTTATTAATGGTTATCCTAATAATTTTTAACTAGAAATTTATTAAAAAGTAAAAGGATTTTAAATTGAAAAAACTTTTAGCATGCGCTGTTGGAAGCTGTGTACATGTGGCAGGTATTATTAATTTTTTAAACATTGCTAAAAATTTAGGTTATGAAACTTATTATGCAGGTTGCGCAGTTAGCCCAGATGATTTAAAAAAATCTATTAATAATTTTAACCCTGATATTATTGGATTAAGCTACAGGCTAAGTCCAGAAAGCGCAGTAATGTTGTTTAAAGATATTAAAAATGAAATTATAGATGTATATAAAGACAAAGAATTTATACTAGGAACAACAGAATCAGTCTCAGATGCTTTAAAAACTGCAGGGCTTTTAAGCAGTTTTAATATTGTTTTTACTGGTGGTGAAAGTTTAGAACAAATAAAAGATTATTTATATGGGAAAAAAATAGAAAGTTTAAAAGAAAAAATTCCTCCTCAAAATTTATTAGAAAGAATAAAGTTTAAAAAACCTTACCCAATTTTAAGACATCATTTTGGAAGGCCAACTGTTTTAGAAACTATAAAAGGTATTGAAATTATTTCAGATTCAGGTTTAGTTGATGTAGTCTCCCTTGGTCCAGACCAGAATGCTCAGGAATATTTTTTTGAGCAAGAAAAAATGGATAAACTACAGGATGGCGCAGGAGGAGTGCCAATTAGGTCTGAAGAAGATTTAATTAATCTTTTTAAAGCAACTAGAAGAGGAAATTGGCCTTTAATGAGATGCTATTCTGGTACAAATAATATATTAAAATTTGCGGAAGTTTTGTTAAAAACAATTAACAATGCTTGGTGTGCTGTTCCTCTTTGCTGGTATAATGAAATTGATAATAGAAGTAAAAGAAAACTTGAAGAGGCTATTGATGAAAATCAGCAGGTTATAAAATGGCATGCAGATAGAAATATTCCTGTAGAGGTAAACGAATCACATCATTGGAGTTTAAGATATGCACCAGATTCTGTTGCTGTTGCTGCAGCTTTTTTAGCAGCATACAATGCAAAAAAGCTTGGTGTTTCGGCATATATTGCTCAATACATGTTTAACACTCCACCTGAAACATCGTTTACTATGGATTTAGCTAAAATGCTTGCTAAAATAGAACTTATTGAGGGCTTACAAGATGTAAGCTTTAAAACTTTAAGGCAGGTTAGAACTGGACTTTACAGCATGCCAAAGGATTTTAATCAAGCAAAAGGTCAGCTTGCTTCATCCACTCTTCTACAGATGCAGTTAAATCCTGATATTGTTCATGTTGTTGCTTATTGTGAATCAAGTTATGCAGCAAAGCCCGAAGATATAATTGAAAGCTGCAATATAGTAAATAAAGTAATTGAAAATCACTTAAACGGTGTACCTGATATGAAAATTGATAAAAACGTAATTAAAAGAAAAGAAATTTTAATAAAAGAGGCGGAACTAATTATTAATAAAGTAAAATCTGTTTATAAAGATTTAGAGAATAAAGAAAGAAAATTATTAAAATATGATGATCCATTAATTGAACCAATAATTATTGCTAAAGCTATTCGTAAAGGAATTTTAGATGCGCCTCATTTAGTGGGTGTAAATTGTGCATGTGGAAAAATTAAAACGATGTTTATTAATGGAGCAAATGTAGCAGTAGATGATTTTGGAAATATTTTACCAGAAGAAAATAGGCTTAGAGCAATAAAATAATTTAGGTTTTTTGAAAATTTAAGAATTATATTTATGATAAATCTTTTTTATTAATAATTTTGTAAATAAACTAATAAATAATGTTAAATTTTAAAATTAAAAAGTATAATTTATTTTAAATATTTACTTATAAATTTAATAACTTTATAACTTTAGGTTAGTACATAAAGAAATGTCTGAAACAGAAATTTTATTATGGTCATTAGCAGTTTTTTTTGGAAGAATTGCAGATGTCAGTCTTGGAACAATTAGAATTAATTTTATAGTTAGAAGGAAAAAGATTTTTGCAGCTCTTGTAGGATTTTTGGAAGTTACAATTTTTATTTTTGTAGCCGCTCGTGTAATTCAGAATATAAATCAAAATATTTTTGGAATATTTGCGTATGGCGCTGGTTTTGCTATAGGAACAATTGTTGGAATGACTATATCTGATAAGCTTTCAAAAGATTTAATAAGTGTAAATATTATTTCAAAAAAAGATAGCGAAATCATTGCAAATAACCTAAGAGATAGCGGTTTTGGAGCCACATGTTATAAAGGAGTAGGAAAAGATGGAAATGTAAATATTATAAATATCGTATGCAGACAGGAAAACTTGTCAAAATTAAGTAGAATAGTACTTGATATTGATCCTAATGCGTTTGTCAGTACTCATTCTCTTGGTTCTCATAAGGGTGGTTTTTTATATGGTATTAAAAAAAAATAAAAATACTAATAAGCTAAAAGCAATAAACAAATAAGCTATAAATAGGTAATAAATTTAGAAACTTATAATTAATTGTTATTAAATTAATTTTATTAAAGACATTATTAAAGACATTATTAAAGAGATTTTTAAAGATGTTGTTAAAGGGGTTATCCTATTGGAAACATTAGTTGTTAAAAGTGACGGTTCTAAAGAAAGTTTTAATATAAATAAAATCAAGGAATCATTAATAAAATCTGGGGCTGATAACCAAACTGTAAATTTAGCTTTAAGCAAATTAGATAAATATTCAAAAAATTGTTTTGCAGGCGCAAATGCTTTATATATAAATCTTTATATATAAATTTAATAATTAGTTCTTGCTTAATAATTGACTAAAAATTTAAAAACTTAGAAGATTTTGTGCTTAATTAATTCAAATTTTTTACAAAGTAATGAATTATTCAGCATGAACTAATTAATATTTAAACAGTGAATTTTGTATTTATTATAATTAATAATTTTTTTAAACTAAAGGAGAGTTATGGTTTTAGATATTAATAACTTAAAAAAGAAGATTACTGTAATTGGTGCTGGTTATATGGGAAGCGCAATAACATACCCTTTAACTGATAATGGCTTTGAAGTTAATTTAGTTGGTACTTGGCTTGATAATGAAATTATAAAATCTTCTAAAAATGGTTATCATCCTAAATTAAAGAAACCTCTGCAGGATAAAGTTTCATGTTATTACTGGGAAGATATGCCAAAGGCAGTAAATGATTGTGATATAATATTTATTGGGGTTCTTTCAGAAGGTTTTGTAAATGTTTTTAAACAGGTATTAGATGCCTTAAATGACAACAAAGTATTTTTTAAATTAACAAAAGGAATTGTTACGTTTGAAAATCAAATCCTACGTGCAACTCAAGCAGCTTATAAAATGCTTGTAAAAAAGTTTCCTAAACAAGAAATTTACTGGGCAACAATTGGCGGGCCTGTTAAAGCTTTTGAACTTTCAGAAAAAATTCCAACAGCAACAATTTATGCTTTAAGTGAAAATATGTCAACTAAACTTGTATTTAGCTTTTCTACAGACTACTACCCTGTAACAATTACTGGTGATATTGCTGGTGTAGAGGTTTCTTCTGCTTTTAAAAATGTTTATTCTATTGCAATAGGTATTTGTGACGGACTCTTTAAGCCAACCAGGGAAGGTAACTACCATAATTTAAATGCTTTTCTTTTTAATCAAGCTTGTCTTGAAATGTCAAAGATTGCTAAAGCTGCTGGCGGAATACAGCAGACAGTTTTTGATATTGCTGGAATTGGCGATTTTTATGCTGCATCAATTTCAGGAAGAAACCGTCGTTATGGAGAATACGTAGGTTTAGGAGAAAAACCTGATAAAATTTATCAAAAAATGTTTGATGAGGGTGAAGTTGCTGAAGGGTATAAAGCTTTGGAGCTGGGGATTAAATGGGTTGAGTCAATTGGATTAAACGTTAAAAATGATCTTCCGCTTCTTGAAACTCTATATAATATTGTTTTTAAATTTCAGAAACCGCTTGAGCAAATTAATTTATTTGTAAGAAATATGAAAAAAAGATGGCAAGGACTAAAGATATAAAAGTATTAAATAAAGATATAAAAGTGTTAAATATTGTCCCGACTCCGTTCTTTGCAGACAGGGGCTGTCATATGAGAATATTGGGCGAAATGAATGCTCTTAAAAATTTTGGCTTTAAAAACATTATTTGCACTTATCATAATGGCAGAAATTTAGAGGGCCTTGATATAAGAAGAATTATTAATATTCCTTGGTATAAAAAACTTGAAGCAGGTCCTTCATGGCATAAGTTTTACCTGGATATTCTTCTTTTTTTTAAAGCTGCAAGTGTATTTTTAAAAGAAAGACCTCAAATTATTTATGGACATCTGCATGAGGGTGCTTTTATTGGCGGTCTTATTAAATATTTAGTAGCTTTTGGCAAAGTTCCGCTTGTTTTTGATGTGCAAGGGAGTTTAACAGCTGAGCTTGGGACGTTTAACTGGCTGAAAAGTAAAGCTGTAAAATGTTTTTTTTATAATTTAGAAAAATTTATATGCAAGTTACCTGATTTTTTTATTTGCAGTTCCGTGTCCAATGGAGATATTATTAAAAACAGATTTAATATTAGTCCTCAAAAGGTAAAAGTTGTTATAGATGGTGTTCATACAGATTTTTTTAACAAAAATCTAAGTGTAAATTTCAAAAGAGAGTTTAGAAATAAATTAGGCATTCCTGAAAATAACCCACTTGTTATCTTTACAGGCGCACTGCTTGCTGCAAAAGGTATATGGAACTTAGTTGAGGCAATTCCAATAGTTTTATCTAAAAGAAGCGATGTTTATTTTTTAATAGTAGGATATCCAGTTGAGGAAACTCAAAAAAGAATAATAGAGCTTGGAGTTGAAAAAAATGTCGTAATGACTGGGATGGTTGACTACTTTGACCTGCCTGACTATCTTATTATAAGTGACGTTGCAGTTGAACCGAAAATTGATAAGGCAGGCGAGGCTAGTGGAAAGGTTATTAATTATATGGGTGCTGGTTTGCCTGTTGTTTGTTATGATTCAAAAAATAATCGCAAGTTTTTAGATGATGGTGGCATATACGCAGAAAGGGACAGTGTTGATGCTCTTGCTGAAAAAATATTGTGGGCAGTTGAAAATTTAGAAGAGGCTAAGAAGTTAGGAAATAAAAATAAAATTAGGGTAGAAGAAGTATTTTCTTGGAACAATAGTATAAAAGATACAGTTAATGCATTTAATATGCTTATGGAGAAATATAAACTGACTTAACGCTAATATGCTTTAACAATCAATTAATAGTACTATCAATGGAATACTAAATAATATTAAATACTGAGCACATAATACTTAATACTTGCCACTAAAAATCTAATACTAAGAACTCAATACTTATCAATTAATATTTAATATTTATTACTTAATACCTAATACTTACACAATATTTATTTGTATGAAATTGATAAAATTCTTTTACTTGGTAATTATTTTTGTTATAATTTCGTCAAATTTTTTATTATTTTTGCATTTTTTTAAATCTAATGTCATTTGAGTTGTATACTGTTTAAAATATAGTTTAGCTAAAATATGTTTTAAGCAATTTTATAAAAGGGGAGGAATATGTCTTCAAATCTCTTGGTTCTGCGTATTATACCGTTTATAGGCTCTGCAGTTTCACTAATACTGGCTATAGTTTTTGCTTCCTTAATTAGAAAGAAAAGCAGGGGTACTGACAGAATGAAGGAAATTTCAGATGCGATTTTTATTGGAAGCAGAGCTTATCTAAATCAGCAGGCAAAGATAATGGCAATTTTTTTTATTGTTCTTCTAGTATTATTTGGTGTAATGGTTTATTTTGGGTACTTAGAATGGCCTTCTCTTCCAGCATTTGCAACTGGAATGGGCTTTAGTTTATTAATTGGCTATATTGGAATGTGGATTTCAACTACATCTAACTCTAGGGTAACCTATGCTGCTAAGGAAAAAGGGCTTGGAGAAGCAATGAATATAGCTTTTACAGCTGCAGCTTCTTCTGGGCTTTTACTTGGAACAGTTGCTCTTTTTGATACAGGGTTTTGGTTTAACATTTTATACTGGTATTATGGTAGAATAATGGCTGACCCTATAGAAAGCATGCAGAGCGTTGTAAATATCCTTATTACATTTACTATTGGGGCAAGCTTTGCAGCATTTTTTATGAGAACAGGTGGTGGAATTTATACAAAAGCTGCAGACATGGGTGCTGATTATGTTGGAAAAGTAGAATCAGGTCTTGCTGAAGATGACTATAGAAACCCTGCGACAATTGCTGATAATGTTGGTGATAATGTTGGTGATGTTGGGGGAATGAAAGCAGATTCATTAGAATCTTGGGTAGGCGCAATTATTGCAGCAGAATTTTTGGGGTTTTTAGCTTTTAAAGGCACTCAGTTAATGCTTAACAGCGTAATTCTTCCCATGATAATTTCAGCGGGGGGTGCGCTTGCTTCAATAATTGCAATTTTTATCATAAAAATTATTGTTAGTAGATATAAAGAAAATGCAACAGTATCCAAACTTACTGCAACAACACTTGCTGGGCTTTTAATTACAGTAGTAGGAATAATTGCATTGTCTTTTGTTTCAGTAAGATTTGTTTTAGGAACAGCAAACAATAAATTATTTTTAGCATGTTTGGGCGGTGTGCTTGCTGGTTTTTTAATTGGATTATTTACTCTTTTATATACAGACTCAAGATATAGACCTACTAGAAATATTTCAGAAAGTGCAAAATCCGGACCAGCAACAGTTGTAGTAAATGGCCTAGCTTATGGTATGGAAAGCGCTCTGCTTCCAGCCTTAACTGTAATTGGAGTAATGCTTTTTAGCTTTTTTATTACTGGCGGTACCAGCGATTTTAAAATGGGATTATACGGTGTTTCACTTGCGGCAGTTGCAATGCTATCTGTTACTCCTTTTGCAATTACAATAGATGTGTATGGACCTATTGCTGATAACAGTGGTGGCATTGCTTCTATGACAGAACAGCCCCCTATTGTTAGAAAAACAACTGATAAACTTGATGCAGTAGGCAATACTACTGCAGCAATAGGTAAAGGTATATTAATTGGAAGTGCTGCAATTACAGCTCTCGCACTAGGACAAGCTTATTTTTCTAAAATAGAGCTTTTAAATGTTAGAGTTATTATTGATATTATGAGAGATCCTAAAATTCTTGCTGGACTTTTTACTGGAGTAATGCTTCCATTCTTATTTACCTCATTATTAATTGGAGCTGTAGGAAGAGCTGCTGATAAGGTTGTAATTGAGGCTAGAAAACAAATTAAAGATATTATGACTGGAAAATCTAAAGGTGATCCTAAGGCATTCATTACTATTGTAACAAGGGCAGCTCAAAGAGGAATTATAGCACCTGGAATTATGATTTTCGTAATACCTGTAGTTGTAGGAATTTTACTTGGCCCTGGCGGTGTTGTAGCATTAATTGTTGGAACGCTTCTTTCAGGTTTTGCTCAGGCAATATTTATGGCAAATGCTGGTGGAGCAATGGATAATGCAAAGAAGAAAATCGAAGAGGAAGGGAGAAGCGGAACGGCTGAACATGCTGCATCAGTTGTTGGAGATACTGTGGGTGACCCATTAAAGGATACTGCAGGACCATCTATGAATATTTTAATTAAGCTCATAAGTGTTGTATCAATTGAAACTGCAGTATTAATTGCCGATCTTTATGGAAAGCTATGGCACTTTTAAAATAAGGTTAGAAGATATTTTAAAGTTTTATTAAAAAAATACCGATTAGCTTTATAAGTTATTAAAAATTGTAAAAAATAATACTAGTTACTAAAAATTATAAAAAATGATTGTAAATATTATTGAAAAAATTAAAGAATCTGAAAAATTAGCAAAAGAAATAGTACAAAAAGCAAGAAAAAAGCATACAGATATAATTGAAGATGCATACATTGAAGCTCAAAAAATATTAAAAACTGCTGGCAAAGAAACAGATGAAATTTTGTTGTTATCTGAGAAGAAAGCAAAACAAGATGTTTTGCTTGAAATTGAAAAAATAAATAATGAGAAAGAAGAAAAAATCAAGAAAATTAATCTTGATTTTTTAACTAAGAGGCAGCAAGCAATTGAGATGGTTATAAATATTTTACTAACCTAACAAAACTATTTTATTTAAAATAAATGGCTGTTGCACAAGTAATAAAATTATTAGTTGCTACTCATAAATCTGAAGAATTAAAAGTTATAAAAACTTTACAAAAGAAAGCTTTAGCTGAAGTAAAACCTTATATTCCGCCTGAGCAATCTTTAGCTGAATCTGAGTCAGCACTAGAAGTATTAAAAATTATAGAGCAGGTAAAAAAGACTTTAGAAATAATAGAAAATTTTAAAAGTAAAGATATTAAGAAAATTGCATCTAAAGCGGGAAAGTTAGTTGTACAAAGACATGAATATGAAAGTATTGCTTCAAGAGACGACTTGCAGACTGTTGTTGAAGATATAATAAAATATGAGCAAGAAATACGAGTTGTTGAATCAGAAATTTTTAATTTAAAATCAAGAATTAATTATTTACAAAGCTGGCAAGTTTATAAAGGAAAAATTTCGGATCTTAAAAATACTGAGTATGCTACTGTTAAATTAGGATTAATTAAAGCCAGAGCACAAGATTTTTTAAAAATAGTTGCTAATTTTGAAAAAAAAGGTATTTCTTATGAAATTTTAAGCTCAAACAAGGAAATAAAATACCTTATTATTGCTTATCATAATAATGATAAAGAGGAAGCAGAAAATTATTTAAAAGAGGTCTCTTTTGAACAAGCTGATCTTTTTAGTTATCCCGAAGATACAATTCATGGAAATATTTTAATTTTAAATAAGTCTCTTGAATATCATTTAAAAAGGAAGACAAATCTTGAAAGGATTATTAAAGAAACTGGTCAAAAGTATGAAAGAGATTTAATAATATATTTGGATTTTTTAGAAAACAACTTTGAGGTTGAAAAAATTATTGGGCTTAGTCTCTCAACTGATTATGCATCATTTTACACTCTTTGGATAAAAGAATCTGAAAAGGATAAATTATTTTCTGAACTGCAAAGGTTTAAAAACACAAAAGCTTATATAGTAAAACCCGAAAAAGATGAAGAAATTCCAATTGTGCTTGAAAATAAGCCAATTTTTAAGCCTTTTGAGATTATTATTAATCTGTATGGTGTGCCAAAGTATTTTGAAATAGACCCAACGCCTTATGTTTCACTGTTTTTTTTAATATTTTTTGGGCTTTGTCTTACGGATGCTGGTTATGGTTTAATTTTTATTTTACTTTCTGCTTTTATTTATTTTAAGTTAAAAGATATGAAAAAATTTGCGCTTCTTATTTTGTTACTTGGAATATTTACTGTAATTGCTGGAGCACTTTTTAACGGTTGGTTTGGCGATTTGCCATTTTATTTAAAAATTGATAGATTTTTTTCACCCCTTGCCCTACTTGGTGACCCAATGAAATCTGATGCTGGTGCAATGAATTTTTTTAGGCTAGCTTTGCTTTTAGGTGTCATTCAAGTTGTATTTGGGCTATTTGTTAGATTTTTTGATAGTATTATTAGGAAAAACTACCAAAAGGCATTCTTGGATACATTGCCTTGGATTATAATAGTTATATCATTAGTTATGATGCTTTTATCCACAACAGCTGCTGTAAATATGCAAATAGTAGATGCACCGTTATTTCCTTTGTGGATTTCAAAAATTTTAATTTGGCTTCTTATTCCTTCAGCCCTTACTATAATTTTATTTTCTGCGCGTGCAGAAAAAAGCTGGGGGTTTAGAATTTTTATGGGTTTTTTAAATTTGACAATAGTTAGCGGTATAACTTCATATTTAGGTGATTTTTTATCATATATTCGTTTAATGGCATTAGGATTGGTTACTGCTGGAATTGGAGTTGCTATAAACAAAATTGCGTTTCAATTTGGGTCATTTCCAGTAATAGGAGTTATAATTATAATTGTGGGTTTAATTTTTGGTCATATTTTTAATATAGGAATAAATACGCTTGGTGGTTTTGTTCATACACTTAGACTTCAATATGTTGAGTTTTTTTCTAAGTTTTATGAAGGTGGCGGCAAAGCTTTTGAAGCCTTTAAAGAAGAACATAAATATGTAACAATAATTGATTGATTTTTATATTTATTTTTATATTTATTTATTTTTAACTAAAAATTTTTAACTAAAAATTATTTATTTTAAGGTAGGAGGAAGCATGTCAGAACAGGCATTGGGTGTAGCATTAACAATATTTGGAGCTGCATTTGCTGCTGCTATGGCAGGTATAGGTTCTGTTTTTGGAATTAGTTATCCTGCAAGAGCTGCTGGTGGAGTTTTATCTGAAGATCCAAGCAAATTTGGTAGTTTATTTTTGTTGGTTGTTTTGCCTGGAACACAGGGATTTTATGGATTTGTTGTTGCTTTTTTAATAATTGGAAAAATTGCTCAGGTTACTACAATGTGGCAAGGCTTGCAGTTTTTATTTGCTAGTTTTCCAATCGCATTTGCTGGTTTAATTTCAGCAATTTACCAAGGCAAAGTAGCAGCAGCTGGTGTTAATCTGGTTGCAAAAAGAGCAAAAGAAGCAATAAAAGGTGTAATACTTGCTGCAATGGTTGAAACATATGCAGTTTTAGGTCTTCTAATCTCTTTCTTTTTGATAAATGCAGTAAAGTTATAAAATGTTTTTAAAAAAGATACTATAAAAAATATAAAAAATGTAAAAAATATAAAAAGCTTTTAAACTATTAAAAACAAATAAATTTTTAGAAAATTTTTTAAAGAAGTTTAAGGTAATTATTAAATATGGAAAGTCTTAGAAAGAAAATAAGATATTGTTTAGAAATGGAAAATGACATAGGTAGCACTGCACTAGGTTCAGGCGGTTCAGATAAAAAAAATGGTTTAAATGAAAATTTAAGCCAAAATTTTAAAGAAAAAACTGAGCTTGACAATGTTTCAAAAAAAATATTAGAGGATGCAGATACTCTTAAGAAACAAATACTAGATGATGCATATAAAAAAAGAGAAGAGATTTTAAATTCAGCACTAGTTAAAAAAGCTGAAATAATTAAAAAGGCTCAGGAAGATGCTAAAGAAATATATAAAAAAGTTTATGAGCTTGAGATGTCTAATGCAAGGTTTAAAGCAAACCAAGAAATACTTTTAAACAAAATTAAATTAATAGATGGCTTAATTTATGATGCTTTAGAAGTTTTAAAAACAAAATATTCTGAAAGATTTCTTGAATTTATAAAAAATTTAATTTGCTCTTTAGAACTTGAAGAATTTGAGTATCAGATCGGCAAACAAGAAAAATTAATAACTGATGATTTTATTTTAAATATTCAAAACCAATCTGGCAAAAAATTCAAAATTAAAAAATCGTCAAGCGACGCTGATTTTGATGATGGAATAAAAATTATTCAAGGTAAAAAAGAGTATCATATTTCAGCTCAAACTTTAATTAGAGAAAAGATAGAGGAAATAAAGATAAAATTGGCAGAATTTTTATTTAAGGATAGTAAAATATAAAAGACAATTTTTAATAAAAGAATACTTTTAAGCATATGCAAACAAAATTAAGTGATGCTGAAAATTTAAGTACTGAAAATTTAAGTAATTTGCAAGAACTAGTCAGTATAGACTATAAAATGGAAGATGAAATTGCTGATGACAGTTTCTATCTATTTTCATGTGCTCAGCTTACTTCTCGTGAGGCAGAGTTTTTAGATAGGGGAAAGTTTGAGCGAATGGCATCAGCTAAAACATTAGAAGAATTAAAAAAAATACTGGGTGAAACTTATTATTCAAATTTTTTTAACTTAATTGATAAAGAAAATAATTTAAATAATTTAATTTTTAAATTTAACCAGGATACAACAAAATATTTATTAGAAAACTTAAAAGAAGAGCATTTAGCCACGATTGAACTTCTAATGCTTGAGGAGTTTGTTCATAATTACAAGATAATTTTAAAATCATTAATTTTAAATAAAAATTTTAGTAATCTATTTATTTTATTAACTTATACTTATGATACATTATTGAAGGAAGTGACAAATGAAAATATAAGCTTACAGCAAGTTGACCAAACAACTAAATTTATTCTAAATAAAATTTTGTCACTATATAATGATTTTATTAATTATTCTAAAAATACCAATTCTAAGCAAAGTGGCTTATCTAGTAAATCAACAAGTACTGAATCTTTTACTTTAAATCTTAAAGCTATAGAGATTAATTTTGAAAAATTCTACATTGAGGATCTTTTTAATAGAATTCTTAAAATTAAAAGCAAATTTCTTATTGATTATTTAAGGCATTTTATTGATATTTTTAATATTAAAAATTTAATTAGAATAAAGTATCTTAATTTAAAAATAGAATTTGATGATTTTTTAATTAATAATGGGTTTTTGCCTTACAGCTTTTTTAAAAAATTTAAAGACACATCCAAAGAAAAAATCGAAGATTTAGTGGTGGAACTTTCAAATACCTGCTATTTTCGAATAGTTGAACATGGAATAAGAAATCTTAATGCGCGAAATTCTTTTTTCTCTTTTGAAAAAAATGAATATATTTTTTATTTAAAATTTCTTAAAAACACTCAATATACTGTAGCTAATTTAGAAAAGATTTTTAGTTTTTTTATGCGGAAAAAGATTGAGCTTAAAATTTTAAATATGGTATACCTTGGAATTTTATATAAAATTGATAAGGGAAAACTCTTACATAAAATAGAGATTATCGAATAAATGACAAATAATCAAATAATAAGTGATAAATAATAAATAAATAATGAATAAAGTAGGAATCTAAAAAAGAGGTGAAAGTTTTTGACTAGAACAAAGATAGCAGCTGTTGGAGAAAAAGACATTATACTTATTTTTAAAGGTATAGGAGCTGATATATTTCCAGTAGTTAATATTTCTGAAGTTTCATCTCTTATAAAAAAGTTAATTAAAGAAGGATATAAAATAATTTTTATTACTGAAACTATTGCAGAAAAAGTAGACAGTATAATAAAACAATACCTTTATTCAGTTTTTCCATCAATAGTTATAATACCTGGTTTAGGTGAAAAAAGCAGCTATGCTGTAAACATATTAAAAAATGCAATTGTAAAAGCTGTTGGTTCTGATGTATTTTAAATTATTCTGGCATGTTTTAAATTAATAATTATGAAATTATTTTACAGAAGGTGATTTTTAAATGAATATGAATAGACTTGTTAAAACTGAAAAAGACATTATAAACAATTATGCCAATGTTGGAAGAATAGTAAAAGTTGCGGGACCCCTTGTTGTTGCTGAAAATATGACTGGCTCAAAAATGTATGATGTTGTATATGTTTCTGAACATAAAATTATGGGTGAGATTATTGAAATATCAAGAGACTTAGCATCAATACAAGTATATGAAGAAACAGGTGGAATTGGCGTAGGTGAGCCAGTTTATCAAACAGGGATGCCTTTAGTAGTTGAACTTGGTCCAGGATTAATGGAATCTATATTTGATGGCATACAAAGACCCCTAAATCTTATTTATAAGAGTGCAGGTAATTTTATTACGCGGGGTATACAAGTTCCTGCTATCTCCAGAGATAAAAAGTGGTATTTTCACCCAATTTTAAAAAAAGGAGAGGTGGTTTCGTCTGGGGATAAAATAGGTTATGTTGATGAAACACCATTACTTAAACATTACATTATGATTCCTGAAGGAATTGCAGGTGAAATTGTTGAAATTTATGAAGGTGAGTTTACTGTTTTAGAAACAATTGCAAAAATAAAAACAAAAGAAGGTATAACAAAAGAAGGTGTTATAGATATTACAATGCTAAATAAATGGCCTGTTAGAAAACAAAGGCCATATTGTGAAAAATTAAACCCGAACAGCCCATTATTCACCGGGCAAAGAGTAATTGATTTATTTTTTCCTATTGCTAAAGGTGGAACTGCTTGTGTTCCTGGTCCCTTTGGCTCTGGAAAAACAGTAATACAACATCAGCTTGCAAAATGGGTAGATGCTGATGTAATAGTTTATATAGGATGTGGTGAGCGTGGAAATGAAATGACTGATGTTTTAATGGAGTTTCCAGAACTTAAAGACCCAAAAAGTGGCAGACCTTTAATGGAACGAACAGTCCTTATTGCTAACACTTCTAACATGCCGGTTGCTGCTAGGGAAGCTTCAGTTTATACAGGTGTTACTATTGCGGAGTATTTTAGAGATATGGGCTATTCAGTTGCTTTAATGGCAGATTCTACTTCGAGATGGGCTGAAGCAATGAGAGAAATATCGGGTAGGCTTGAGGAGATGCCTGGTGATGAAGGATACCCAGCATATTTAGGCGCAAGGCTTGCATCTTTTTATGAGAGAGCTGGAATTGTCAAATGTTTAACAAGCAAAGAAGAAAGAATCGGTTCACTAACAATTATTGGAGCAGTTTCTCCTCCTGGTGGAGATTTATCTGACCCAGTTGTTCAGGCAACTTTAAGAGTTGTAAAAGTATTTTGGTCTCTTGAAGCAAATTTAGCTTACGCTAGACATTTTCCTGCAATTTCTTGGTTAAACTCATATTCATTGTATAATGATACAATTAAGGATTATGTTGAAAGCAAAGTACACAAGGATTATTTCCAAATACAAGCTGAAGCAATGAGTCTGCTTGAAAAAGAGTCTGAATTGGAAGAGATAGTAAGATTGGTTGGAATTGATGCTTTGTCAGGTCCTGACAGGTTGATATTGCTTGCAGCAAAGATGATTAGAGAAGATTTTTTGCACCAGAATGCTTTCCATGAAGTGGATACTTTTACTCCTATAGAAAAGCAGTATAAAATGTTGAAAATTATAATTTATTTTTATCAAAAGGCTAATGATTATTTAAATGCAGGTGTTGATATAGAAAGTATTGAAAAAATGGCTGTTAGAGAAAAAATAGCAAGAGCTAAGTATATTGAAAATGAAAATCTTTATATGCTGGACAGTATCTTTTCAGAAATTGATAAAGAATTTCAATTGTTAAGAGAGATATCCGAAAAGCAGCTAGTATGACTTTAATTCTAATATAACTTTAATATGACTTTAATTTAATATAATTTAAATATAATTTATATAAAATTTCTTTAATACAAATTTTGGGGGCTGACAAATGTTAAAGGAATATAGAAGTATAACTAACATTACTGGGCCACTTGTTATTGTGGAAGGTGTTGATGGTGTAAAATATGAAGAGTTAGTGGAACTTGTTTTAGATGATGGCTCAGTTCGCACGGGACGTGTTTTAGAGGTTGAAAGAGATAAAGCATTAATTCAAGTGTTTGAAGGTACAAGATCGATTGAAACTGAAAAGACAAGAGTCCGATTTTTAGGCAGGGGCATTCGTATGAATGTATCCTCTGATATTTTAGGTAAAGTTTTTGATGGACTTGGAAAGCCAAAAACAATTCAAGATAATATTTTGCCTGAAAAAAGCCTTGATATTAATGGCTCACCAATAAATCCATATTCAAGAGACTATCCAAATGAATTTATACAAACCGGTATTTCAGCAATTGATGGCCTAAATACATTAGTAAGAGGACAGAAGCTCCCAATTTTCTCTGGTTCTGGGCTTCCGCATAATAAAATTGCTGCTCAAATTGCCAGACAAGCAACTGTTTTAAGTCAAAAGGAAGAATTTGCAGTAGTATTTGTTGCTATGGGAATAACATTTGAAGAAGCAGAATTTTTTATATCTGATTTTAAAAAAACAGGGGCTATTAACAGAGCAGTTTTAATTTTGAATCTGGCAGATGACCCAGCAATTGAAAGAATTGCAGCTCCACGTGTTGGGCTAACATGCGCAGAGTATCTTGCTTTTGAAAAAGGCATGCATGTTTTGGTAATTTTAACAGACATGACTAATTATTGCGAAGCTTTAAAAGAAATATCTGCTGCAAGAAAAGAGGTACCAGGCAGAAGAGGGTATCCAGGGTATATGTATACAGACTTGGCAACTATTTATGAAAGAGCAGGCAGAATTAAGGGACTTAAAGGCTCAATCACTCAGATACCAATGCTTACTATGCCAGAGGACGATAAAACTCATCCAATACCAGATTTAACAGGTTATATTACTGAAGGCCAAATAATTTTATCAAGGTCTCTTCACAAGAAAAAAATTTCGCCACCTATAGATGTGCTACCATCTCTTTCCAGGCTAAAGGATAAGGGTATTGGGAAAGGCAAAACTCGTGAAGATCATGCAGATCTTTTTAACCAATTATATGCTGCTTACGCTAGAGGAAAAGAAGTTCAAGAACTTGCAGTAATCCTTGGGGAGGCAGCTTTATCAGATATTGATAAAATTTATTATAAATTTGCAGAAACTTTTGAGCAAGAATATGTTTCTCAAGGTGATTATGAGAACAGAGGTATTGACTATACGCTTGATTTGGGATGGAAATTGTTATCAGTATTTCCAAGGATTGAACTAAAGAGAATTAGGGATGAGTTCTTAGATAAATATCTGAAAAAATTTGCTAAAGAAGTTTCTGTAAATAATGCTGAAAAAGTTTCTGTAAATGATTAAGTAAATAATTTATAAAGTCTAAATTATTTTTAATAGGTTTTTTAATAGGCTTTTTAATAATTTTTTAATAGGCTTTTTAATAGGGTTTTTTATTAGCTTTTTATTATAGGTTTTTGTAATAATTTATAATAAGTTTTGGGGGAGAGGATGCTGGCTGGTGTTAATCCAACTAGAATGGAACTTCAAAGATTAAAAAAGAGGCTAATTTTAGCTTTAAGAGGCCATAAGCTTTTAAAAGATAAACGTGATGAGTTAATGCGAAGACTACTGGAAATAATTGAAGAAGTAAAAACTCTTCGCTTATCAATTGAAAATGAATTTCAAAGTATTTTGGAAGGTTTTATGCTTGCGAGTGCCTTAACAGGGCCTAACCAAACAGAGCAAGCTTTACTTTTAATAAATAAAAAGGTTTTTATTTCTGTAAGTGAAAAAAACATAATGAGTGTAAAAGTTCCTGTTTTTGAAAAAGAAGTTTCAGGAGAAATAATAAATTATGGATTTTTAAACACAACTGGTGAGCTTGATTTATCATTAATAAAGTTTGAAAAATTTTTAGAAGCATTACTAAAGCTTGCTGAAAAAGAAAAAACTGTAAATCTTTTAGCAAATGAAGTTGAAGAAACTAGAAGAAGAGTAAACGCTTTAGAATATAGATTAATACCTGAAATTGAAGAAACCATTAAATATATAACTATGAAACTTTCAGAAACTGAAAGATCAAATACTGTAAGACTAATGAAAGTAAAAGATATAGTAAGAAGCCATTGATAAAAATTCAAAATTTTTAAAAGCTTTAAGATTTTGGCCTAAAAACTTTTAAATTTTTTTAAAATCCCAAATAAAACATATAAAATGCAAGTAGTAAAATTAAGGTGCCTAAAATAATTTTTATGACTTTACTAGCTCGGCCATATTTTTCATTTGTTGTAATTTTTTTAACAAAGCCTATAGAAGTGCCAGCAATAAGGACAAGAATACTGTGGCCTAAAGAATATAATAAAAGCAACATCACACCCCATAAAAGTTTCCCTTGTGAAGCAACCAAGGCTAAAAGTGCTATTAGAACAGGTGTTGCACATGGAGATGAAAAAATACCACCAAGGATTCCTGCAATAAGTGAGCCTATGTAACCTTTTTTCCTATTCTTACTTATTAAAAGAGTAGATGGGATGAAATTAAATACCTCCCATATTTGAAGGGCCATAAGAACCATTAATACACCTAAAATAATATACCACCAAGAAGCTGCCCTTCCGATTAATTTACCAGCTAGTGATGCAATTACAGCTAACAAGGTAAAAGTAACAGCCATTCCAAGAGAGAAAATAAGTGATAATTTAAAAGATTTCTTTGTGTCATTATCTCCAGTTCCACCAACATATGCTATTACTAGTGGAATAGTAGAAAGTGAACATGGGGAAAATGCTGTTAAAATGCCTGAAATGACAGCAAGGATAGGAGCAAGCCAAATATTGTTCTTAATTAACGTTGATAAGGTTTCAAGCCATTGATTAATCATTTTATACCCATCTCTTTAAATATTTCTTTTATTTGTTCTTCTGTTAGAGCACCCTGGTGTGCTGTAAAGACATGTTTCCCAGAATCCCTTAAGTAATACATCAACATTTGTTTTTCTTCAGGATTAGATGGGACGTATGGATTACCATGTGCATCAAAGAAAAATTGAGTAGGTATAACCTGCAGTGGAAATCCTGCTGCTGCATCAGGATATTTCCACACATCAACAAACTTAACTATTACTTTACCTTGCCATTCTTTATTTAGTTTTTCAAGCACTGGGGCCATTTGTTTACAAGGCATACATTCATCTGCACCAAAATCTATTAGAATTGGCAAGCCATATAATTTAAGTTTATCTAGGTTTAAATTGCTTGTGGCAAGTAAAAAATCAGGATTAACTTTTTTTTGTTCTTCAGTAGATTCGGCTTCTTTTGAAGTTGAGCCATATGTTTCTTCTGAATTAACTGTAGTAGTTTCAGAAGCGTTTGTATTAGAAGAATTATCGTTTATATTATCTGTATTTTGTTTCTCTGTTTCTTCTGTAGAATCTAATTCGCTATCTTTTTTATCAACATCAGTATTGATATCAGTCGTAGTTTCAGTTATTTCAATTGCAGCCAACTTTTGTTTTTCTTGTTTTTCCTTAAAAAACCATATAAAAGCAATTACTACTATTATAACTATTGGTATTATAATTTTTAATGCAAGATTTCTTTTTTTGTTGCTATTATTCATAGAAACCACCTTTTTTATCTACAGTACCCATTAAACATTTATAGCTGATTTATAGATGTAGTTATTTTTTAAATATCTATTTTATTGTATTGACTGAATTTGACATTATTGTATTGTCTTGATTTGGCCAATATTATAGAATGTATGTTAAAATAAATTCAATATAAATTAATATTTCGCTAATTTCGCTAATTATATTAATTTATTTTATTTAAAATAAAATACACTATATATAATTATATTTATATATTTAGATTTATCAATAACAATTTCTATTTTTTATATATTTCACTTTTATTAAATTATATTACAATAAAGTACAATAAATTTGCCACTTTTGGTTACTGAGGACTTTGATTAAATTCTTAACGTTAAAATTATTAATATACCAATAACTAATCTACATATTCTATGAAAATATCTATTTTAACACTTGGAACAAGAGGCGATGTTAAGCCATTTATAGCTCTTGCCATTGGAATAAAAAACAGGGGCTTTAATAAAAAAATCTGTGCTCCAAAAAGTTTTAAGGAACTTATGGAGGAAAGCAGCATAAAAATCTGCCCTGTAAGTTCAGATTATAGGTAGTTTCTTAATTCTGATGAAGGAAAAAAACTTTTAAAGTATTACCCATTTAGCCTTCTATTTAATTTTAAAAAAGTAATCCTTTATTTTATATATAAAGGATTTGATAATTTTTGGCAATATTCAAAAGACTCTAACCTTATTATTTATCATCCAAAAGTACTTATTGCACTAGACATTGCCCAGAAATTAAATACCCCCTGCATAATTGCAAAAATAGTCCCAATGCTATCAAAAACTTCCGAGTTTATAAATCCTTCACTTAAAGTATTTATTTATACGCCTGGCTGATTAAATAAATTAAGATACTCTTTAAACAGCCTTTTGCAGCTTCATTGCACCCTTAATTATAAGATTATTGGAAAACTTTTAGCCAGGATGGTATACTTGAGTAAAAGAAAAAAAGATTTTAGCAATATAGAAGGCAAATTCAATAATCTTAAAATCTTTAATAACTAGTGTAATTATAAATAATTAAGAGGACTTTAAAATGAATAATAAAATCTACATTTCTACTTTATTTATTTTTTGGATTACAGTTGCTTTCTTTATTCTAACCATTGCAAATATTTTTATTATGAATTTATTTGACCTGTTTAACAGGTATCTATTCTTTGCATTAGCGTTTGTTTTACCATGTCTGGGCATAGCACTTATTATTTTAGCAGTTAAAGCAAAGTTTACCAGGATTTCAAAAGCATTTTTTATTCTTACAGGAGTTTCAGCTATTGGTATAGTTGTAGGCTCAGTTCTTCATAATCTTGTATATGCACTTTTTATAAAAATTTTTGGAGAAGGCTTCTGGAGAGGTATGGGAGATGAGCCAGTATTTTTTATCTGTGCTACAATTGTGTGTCCTTTAGCCCTACTGGTTGGCATAATTTGCAGCATAGTATTAATAGCAAATAAAAAAGTCATACTCCCTATATATTGCTTATTGTTGCGTTATTGTTGGCCCAAAATTAAAAATAACAACTATCAAAAATACAATAGAGCCTAATATTATTCCTGTAATATCAAAAGCTTTAAAAAGTGCAATGCTATGAAGTCTTTTTTTTACCTGTAAAAGGTCAACACTTCCACATATTATTGCAACTATGGGCAAAGCAAGCCCAAGAACAGATACGATAACAGTACTAAATATCTTGGATGTTATATCAGTATTAAGATAACTGGAAAACAACATTTTAAGAGCTGCTAGAGAGAAGACAGTAAGTGATAATATGCCGGTAATAAATGATGTCATTGGAAGGTTTTGGTATTTCTTGGAATTAGTTAAATTATTCATTTGACAAGCCCCCCTAATATGGAAAATTTTTATTTTTCACATTCATTATACACTTATAATTTTTAAAAATAAAAAAACTTTATAAAAGGCTAAATGACACTAAATTTTTAGTTTTGTAATAAAAGACTATAACATTTTAAATATTTTCATTTTTCAAAATCAAGATAAAAAAATGGGTATTAAAAATGCCAAAAGATTCGATAGCTTTATACAGAATAAACTTAATGTTTAGATTTCTAGCGAACAGATTCTTGAAAGTATTAGAGATAGGAGATGGCTTTAAACGAATAAGCTTATTTTGAATTTATTTATGTGATATATGTACCGGCTTGGCTGCCTAAAGTTATAAAATTTCTAACTGCTTTATCAAGGGAATAATAGCTATTAATAATTTATTTATATAATTTATGCATCTAGTTTTTAATAGTTTGCTATTATGATAAAATAATAAAAAATAATAGTGATAAATACCACTATAGTTAATAATTATTATTAAGATTTATATCTATTTAATTTGGTAATAAATGAACATTAAAATTAAAATAGTTTACTAGAAAGGTGGATACTCTGGTTAGATAAAATTCTTGAATATAATTGAGTATAATAAGACTTAATAATTTTTTTATGTAATTAAATTTTAAAAAAAAACAAAACATATTGTTGGAGCATAAAATGAAAAAAAATATTTATGATTTCAAAGTTATTATTGAACCAGATGAATTAGGGGGATTTGTTATTACCTGCCCCTCGCTTCAAGGTTGCTATTCTCAAGGTGATACAATTGATGAAGCTTTAGAAAATATTAAAGAGGCAATTCTTCTTTGTTTAGAAGATTTAGAATCAATGGGTGAAAAAGTTCCTGATCCTTCAAAATTATTAATTGGAAGTGTTCTTATTACTAAATAGATATGAAATTACCTATAATTTCAGGAAAAGATACAATAAGAGTCTTTGAAAAAATTGGCTACAGAATTGTAAGGCAAAAGAGAAGCCATGTTAGACTTCGTGATAATAGTAACCCATATCATAAACCTATAACAATACCAAATCATAAAGTTTTAAAACCAGGTTTGCTAAGAAAATTAATCAAAGATGCCAATTTATCAGTTGAGGAATTCTTATCATTAATCAAGGATTTATAAAAAAATGTCTGCTTAAAGTTACAAAGCTTCGAACTAATTATTAAAATAATCGCTCTCTTTAAAAAGTTTATTTTTCCAGAATATCTTCAATTTTAACAAAATCAGATTCTGAAGAACTTTCTCTAACTTCATATTCTTCAATTATTTCCCTATCTTTAATTTCTTCATATAAATCCAAAAGTGATTTTTTTATTAGGTGCGAAGAATCACAATGAAAATATTTCTTCAATGCTTCCAAAATTTTTTCCTCTTTTGAATTAAATCTTACAGAGATTACTGCCATTTGTCGTATACCTCTTCTCGTTTACCAATATGTATAACATAAAAATCATTCTCTAAAATATAAAAAATCGCTCTATACTTACCTTTCCTCAGTCTATAGTATTCTCTCTTATAATTACCCTTAATTTTTTTTATGTCAAATAGATTCATGTCTTTTGTCAACTCCAGTGATAAAAAAGCATTATGAAAAAGTCTTAGAATTCTTTTTGGTATTTCACCTTTTTTATAACTCTTCTGGATCGACTTTTCATAATGAATCATGTAAACAATGTAATACAATTAGATTATTTTGTCAAGCAAGAATTCTATAATTTAAGCCTGGCTGGGGAGAGAGGATTCGAACCCCTGCTATACGGGCCAGAGCCGCATGTCCTACCGCTAGACGACTCCCCAAATCCAATATCAAAAAATAATAGATAAATTTAAGTTTAAATGGTATTTCTAATTTAATTATTTAATTAAAAAATATTTTTTCAAATTTAATATGCAATTTTATATATAACAAATACAGCAATTTTATAAAAAATTAATTTCTAACTTTGTCCACATTCCGGGCAGATTGTCGATTCAGCAGGAATTGGTTTTCCGCAGTTTTTACAAATCACAACTGTAACATTACAAGTCTTACAGTATGGCAGTCCCTGAACTTCTAATTCGCTATCGCAAAATGGACATTTACATACATTTGATTTATTTTCCTTATTTTCTTTTTCTTTATTAATATTTCCTTCATTTTTTAATGACATTTAAATATCACCTTATATTTCCTAATTACTAATTAATATTTTACCAATCTTATTTTTTATGTTTTTTTAAGTAATCTTTTATTGCTGCATGAAGAGCATCTGCACCTAAATTAGAGCAATGCAGTTTGTTTTTTGGCAATCCACCTAATTCATCAGCAACATCTTTGTTTGTAATTTTTAAAGCTTCTTCTAAAGTTTTACCCTTAGCTAAATCACTAACCATACTTGAAACAGCAATTGCTGCACCGCATCCAAAGGTTTTAAATTTAACATCTTCAATTATATTATCTTTAACTTTTATATAAAAAGTCATCATATCACCACAAACAGGATTTCCAACTTCTCCAACTCCATCTGCATCTTTAATTTCACCTACATTATGCGGATTCATAAAATGCTGCATAACTTTTTCATTATATTGAACCATCTTTTACCTCTTACTTTAACTTTAATTTAAATTTGAATCTTACTTTTTATCTTGTTTTATTTTAATTTTTAAACCATATTTGTTTTTAGCTATAAAATTATATCCAAAATTATATCTTAAAAATTAATTTTATTAAATTAACAAAATGTTATTTTTTTATACTATATTTTTATTTAAAATACTATTTTTTATTTTAATTTTTATTCTAATTTTAATTTTATTTTAATATATATTTTCATAGTTGAGTCTGCTGACAATAACATACAAATAATATACATCAAGAAAATTAATTTTAAAAAAATCAAAATAATTAAAATAATTAAAATAATTAATTTTTAAAACGCATTTTTGTTAATTACATAAAGGTGACATTTTTCTAAGCTTCTCAACAATTTTTGGCAAAACATTGATAACTTTTTCCACTTCTTCTTGTGTGTTAAATTTACCTAGTGAGAATAAAATTGAGCCGTTAGCAAGTGCAGGCGGAACATTTATTGCTGATAAAACATGTGAGCTTTTTAGTGCATGAGATGCACATGATGAGCCACTTGATGCTGCAATTCCTTCATTATTTAAAAGTAAAATTATTGATTCGCCTTCAATGTATTCAAAGCTTAAATGTAGATTTCCTGGCAACCTTTGTGAGGCGTGACCATTTAATTTTACTTTTTCGATTTTTTCTATTATTCCGTTAAATAATTTATCTCTAAGGTTAGTTACTTTTTTAACATTGGCAGCCATTTCTTCTTTAGCAATTTTAGAAGCTACTCCAAATCCAACAATTGCAGGCACATTTTCAGTTCCAGCACGCCTTCCTCGTTCTTGAACCCCACCCAGCAGCAGTGGCTTAATTTTAACTCCTTTTTTTAAATAAAGCGCAGCTATGCCTTTGGGGCCATACATTTGTTGTGCAGAAAAACTTATGCAGTCAAAACCAAGTTCATCTACATTTAAAGGTATTATTCCAGCAGTCCCAACACAATCGCTATGAAATATTATTCCTGCTTCTTTGACTATTTTTGAAATTTCATTAATCTTTTGAATAGTGCCAATCTCATTGTTTGCATGCATTATGCTTACAAGAACAGTTTTTTTATTTATAGCTTTTTTTACATCATTTGGATCAACAAAACCATTATTATCCACTGGTAAAATAGTGATTTCCCAGCCTTCTTTTTGCATTTCTTTAAGCGGATTTAATATAGAATAATGTTCAATTGAAGAAGTGACTATATGATTTCCTTTTTCTTTATATGCTCTGGCAATGCCCCACAGAGCCATGTTATTGGATTCTGTTGCGCATGAAGTAAAGTAAATCTCATCTTCTTTTGCATCTATTAAGTTTGCAACATCATTTCTTGCATTTTCAATTGCTTCACTAGCTTTTTGCCCAAGATCATGCATGCTAGATGGATTTCCATAGTTTTCTTGTAAAAAATCAACCATTGACTTAAAAACTCTTTCATCAAGTTTTGTGGTTGAAGCATTATCAAAAAAAATAATATTTTTTTCCATTTTTAAAACCTCTTTATTTAATATTTTTAATATTTTTCAATATTTGCAATAGGAATATTTATACTAAAATTTATGTTTTTTTATTATATTTATAATATTTATTTTTATAATATTATAATATTTATAATAACTACTACTTATAATTACTACTTAATTACTATCATTTTATATCAAATATAAATTATAAACGCTAAAATAGCAACATAGTAATTGTTTTTTATAGAAACAACTTAAAAAAAATAATATAATAAAAAAATAATAAAAACTAAATTAAAATCTAAATTACATATTTAAATAAAATTTGAAAATATAAAAGTGAAAGGGTAAAAATGATAATTGGAATAGGAAATATTGGAAGTACATCTTTTAAAAGTAAAATAATAGACATTGACGATAATAATAATGTTAAAACTCTTGGGCAGGCAAATATTGATAAAATTAAGTCAAAGGGTGAATCAAATTTTGTCCATAGTATTGGTGACAGCCCATCTCAGACAGAAGTTATTGAGGTTTTTGGATTTGAACAAGCGATAAATCTGACATTAGACTGGTATGTAAAAAACAATGTTATTAAAAAACCACAAGACATCCAAGCAATGGGGTTTAAGTGTGTAATGGGATTAACTAATGGAGCTAACATGTTAACAGATAAAATTTTAGATGAGATGCAGAAATTTGCATTTGTTGCTCCAGTGCATAACATACCATATATCGAGTCAATAAATATTTTTAGTAAAATATTAAATGTCCCTATGGTTGGAGTTTTTGAACCTTCTTTTCATTACTCTATTCCTGAATTTAGAAGGCCTCTTAGTTTTTGTTGGGAGTGGTATGAAGATTTAGGGATAAAAAAATACGGCTTTCATGGTTCATCTCATAGGTATCTTGCTGCAATGGCTTTTAAATTAATGGGTTCAGAGGATATAAAGTTAATAACTATACATTTAGGTGGTTCAAGTTCATTGTGCGCTATAAAAAATGGTAAGTCAATTGATACCAGCTTTAGCTTTTCTCCTAATTCTGGATTAATTCAAGGGACAAGGGTAGGAGATATTGATGGGACAGCACTTTTGTACGCCATGAAGCAAAAAAATTTATCAATTGATGAAGCTCAATCAATTATTTCAAATGAATCAGGTTTAAAAGGTATTGCAGGAATTGGAACAGAAGATTTTAGAGAAATACTTAAAGCTGCAGAAAATGGCAATAAGCGTGCTAGAATTGCAGTTGAAATGTTTATAGACGGCGTAAGAAAATACATTGGCTCTTTTGCTGTAATAATGGGTGGAGTTGATTGCATAGTTCTAAGCGGCGGCATTGGAGAAAAAAATGCACAAATGAGAAAAAGACTACTTGAAGGCATGGAATTTATGGGAATAAAAATTGATGATTTTAGAAACTCAGAAATTGGCAGTGGACAAGGGCTGATTTCTGCTGATTATTCTTATGAATCCAGAGCTAAAGTTTTTGTAATTCCTACCAATGAGGAACTAGTTGTTGCTTACTTTACGAAAAAAGTAGTAGAGTTGGGTAGGGATTTAAAACCTGAAGAAATGGTATTTAAAATAAATTAAAAATTTATCGTTTATTTAATATCGTTTATTTAAAAATTTTTTATAAGATTATTAAGAAAGTCACTGTATTTTTTAAGTCTTTCAATAGACTTTTCTTTTCCGAGAATACTTAGTGTCTCAAATAACGGGGGGCTTATTTTTGAGCCCCAAACTGCTATTCTTATTACTTCTGCAACTACTCTAAAATTAACTTCTAACTTTTCTGCTAATTTTTTTAAGGTTATTTCAATTTTTTCAGGTAAAAATTCATCTAAAGATTTTAATAGTAAAGCTGCTTCATAAAGAATTTTAATATTTACTTCTTTTATCTTATCTTGTTTCAGTCCTTCTTTTGTAATTTTTTCATTTTTAGGTTTAATTTCAGAATCGTTATCTTTATAAGAATTATTGGGTTGGCTGACCTGAATTTTCTGGTAAATTATATCTTTATCATATGTTATTTCAGTAAAAAAAGGCAGTATAAATTTAGAAGCTTCATTTATAGTTTTAATTCTTGGTTTAATTAGCGGAATTAGTCTAGGCAAGTTTTTACTAAAACTTTCTTTATCCTCAACAAGGTCTATAAATTTATCATATACAAGTTTTTCAAGACTGCTAGATTTTAAAATTCTGATATAATATCCGTTAAACCAAAGCAGTTTATTATAATCAAATCTTGCTGGTTTTTTATTAATTTTTTCAAGACTAAATTTTTTTATTAAATCTTGAGTGGAAAAAATAGTTGTTTTCTCATCATAAGACCAACCCAAAAGTGCCATATAATTTTTAATTGCCTCTGGCAAAAATCCTTCTTCTTTGTAAGTTTCTACTGCAATTGAACCATGTCTTTTGCTTAGTTTTTGTCCGTCTTGACCTAAAATCATAGGCAAGTGAACAAAAACAGGCAGGCTCTTACCGAGCGCCTCATAAATTAATATCTGTTTTGGTGTATTGGAAAGATGGTCTTCACCTCTTATAACGTGTGTAATTTCCATTAGAATATCATCTAATGCGGCCGAAAAATTGTATGTTGGAAGTCCATTAGACCTTATTATAATAAAGTCGTCTAAAACATTGCTGTTTATTTCAATTTTCCCATAAACAACATCTTCAAATATTATTTTTTTATCCTGTGGAATTAAAAATCTTATTGCGTAAGGTATGTTGTTATTAATATTTTGCTCAATTTGCATTTGGGATAATTTTAAGCATTCCCTATCATACTTATCTTCACGTTTATCTTCACATTTATCTTCAAGCTTATACTCATGTTTATTTTCCCGGTTATTTCCCAGGCTATTTACACGGTTATTTATACTTTTATAAAAACTTGCATCTTCGCATTTATCTTTATGATTGTCTTCAGAGCTGTGTGTTTTATCTCTCAGTTTTTGCGGAGAACAAAAACAATAATAAGCCTTTTTTTGTTTTACTAAATTTTCAGCATACTGTTTATAAATTTCTTTTCTTTGTGATTGCCTGTATGGACCATAATTTCCGCCAATGTCAGGTCCCTCATCCCAAGTTATGCCAAGCCACTTTAATGAACTTATAATTAATTCTATTGATTCTTCAATATGCCTTGAAATATCTGTATCTTCTATCCTTAAAATAAATTTGCCTTTAGATTTTTTTGCATAAAGCCAATTAAAAAAAGCTGTTCTTGCGCTGCCAATGTGAAGATATCCTGTGGGGCTTGGGGCAAATCTAACTCTTACTGCTTCAGGCGCAGTAATTTTTTTAATTTTGTCTAAGCTTTTTGACATTTTATTTTTAGGAGTTTTAATTTTAATTAATTCTTTCTAATAAAATTTTATTCTAACCTAAAAAATTAAAAAACATTTTAAAAACGTTTTATAAATATAAATTGATTTTAAATTAAATAAAAATTAAAATTTAAACATTATTAATTTTATATTATAAAAGTCATTTAAAAAAGGAGATTTGTATAATAAATTATGATTTCTCAAAAAGAAATATTGATTAAAGTAATTGAAAATATTAGCAGGAATTTAATATCAGCTGAAAATGAGTTAACAGAACTTGATTCAATGGGGGATGCAGACTGCGGCTCTGGTGTTAGAAGAGGCTTTGAAGCAGTTTTAAACATTTTAAAAGAATTGTCAAGCCTTGAACTTGGTGAGATATTAAAAAGAGTTGGATTTACATTAGCATATACAATAGGTGGAACTTCTGGCGCTATGCTTGGTACAGGTTTTATAGAAACTGGAAAAGGTATTGCTGATAATAAAGAGCCAACTGTGCTGGACTGGATAAATGCAGTTGATGGTGCCCTTTTAGTCATTAAAAGAAGAGGCGGCAACACTAAGATTGGTGATAAGACTTTAGTTGATTCACTTGAACCAGCAGTAGCTGCAATGAAAAGTGTTTATGAAAAAATTTATGAAATTCAGCCGCAAACAACTATTGATAATACTATTGGTAATAATTCTGTAGCAAGTCCTATGCAAATTTTGCCTATAATTGATGCTGCCTACAGGGCTGCTAAATTAGGTTCTGATAGAACCATTGACATGATTGCAAAGAAAGGAAGGGCTTCATACGTTGGTGAAAGAAGTAAAGGCAATAGAGATCCAGGTTCGCTTATTATTGTTATAATGTTTGAATCAGCATTAAATATCTTAAAATCAATTTAGTAATATTTAGTAAGAGGAATTTTTAATGAAAAAAATAATAAATAAACCCGAAGATGTTGTTTATGAAATGTTAAAAGGACTGCTTAGTTCTAATCCTGATAAGTTAGCTGGTATTCTTGAAAAAAGAATTATTTATAGAAAAGACCCTTACTTAAATAAGGTAGCAATTATTTCAGGTTCTGGCAGTGGTCATGAACCTGATCAAGCATTTTATGTTGGTAAAGGAATGCTTGATGCGGCTTGTGCTGGTCCTGTTTTTGCTGCGCCAACACTTGATGCAATTGTTGATGCAGCAAAGATTATTGATAGGGGAAGAGGAGTGCTTTTTTTAGTTAAAAACTACACAGGTGATAGGGCTAACTTTGAAATGGCTTCAGAAATGCTTGAGTTTGAAGGCGGCCCAAATGTAGAAACAGTAATTATAAATGATGATGTTGCAGTAAAAGACAGCACTTTTACAGCAGGCAGAAGAG
Source organism: uncultured Actinomycetota bacterium (assembly GCA_964387355.1). GTDB lineage: Bacteria > Actinomycetota > Humimicrobiia > Humimicrobiales > Humimicrobiaceae > Calidifonticultor. The sequence continues at coordinate 48,969 of CAYLWJ010000015.1, forward strand.
GTGTTGCAGGCGCAATTTTTGTCTATAAAATAGTTGGAGCAAAATCAGAAGAAGAAGGGGTAAATCTTCAAAGTTTAAAAAAACTTGCTATGCAGGTTAATGAGAATGTTCGTTCAATGGGGTTTGCTTTAAAATCTTGTACAACACCTGCAAAAGGTTCACCTACGTTTGAGCTTGGGTCAGATGAGATTGAACTTGGTGTTGGATTGCATGGTGAACCTGGAAGACAAAGGTTAAAATACATGCCTGCAAATGAAATTATTAAAATTATTACTGAATCTGTTATTGAAGATTTGCCTTTTAGACCTTTTGATGAGGTTGCTGTTATGGTTAATGGTCTTGGGGGCACGCCAATAGGTGAGCTTTATATAGCAGCAGGAATTGTTCTTGATATTTTAAAGGGAAAAAATATTAAAGTTTTTAGAACTTACGTTAATAATTTTTGCACTTCTCTTGATATGGAAGGATGCTCAGTAAGTCTTTTAAGGTTAAATGAGGAGTTTAAAAGACTTCTATGTGCTCCTGTAGATATACCTATAAGATATTTTTAATTAAACTGACGATTAATTAAACTAATGATTAATTAAACTGATGATAACAGGTTCAAAACAAAGAAATTTATCAAAGCACACTCCAAAACATGCTGTAAAAGTGGTTTATTCTAATAGATATTGGGCAATTTTATTTAAGTGTTTAGGGTTTTTTTTACTTGGTTTGGTACTGGGGCTGTTATTTTTTATTTTTTTTAAAGATTTAACAGTTTCACTAATCGATAGGTATAAATTCTTACAAGGTTTTTTTGGTATGAAACAGTACGAGCAAGGCGTTAGTTATCATACAGTTTTAACTTCGATATTGTTTGGAAATATTGTATCAACATTAGCATATTTTATTTTGGGATATTTTAGGACATTAATACCACTTTCGGTAATCTCTGGTTTTTTAATGGTTCTTCTTCTTTTTGCAGGTGCTGTAAAAAGACAAGCTCCAATTCCTCTAGAAGTTTTAATCTTGTTTTCTATAGAGTCTTTTTACAGGTGTGTTGCTCTAACAAGCGGAGAGCATCTTTATAAAAATAGGCTTGTAAAGAAACATCCTTTTATAATTTCAATTATTTTTATTTTGCTTTTTATTGTTGGTGCGGCTTTTTATGAAGTTTTTCAAATATTTGGTTATATTTTTTAATAGCCTGACTGTATGTAGAATTATTTGGTTTCATTGCAAATGCAATTTTTAAGTGTCCAAGCGCTTTTGAAATTTTACCTTCTTTAATCAAGCAAAGCCCTAATCCGTAATGAGCAAAATCATTAGAAAGGTCAATTTCTAAAGCTTTTTCAAAATTTTTTCTTGCACTGCTATAAAAGCCACAATTGTAATATGATAAGGCTAAAGCCTCTCTTATTGAACCTTTATTAGGCTCAAGATTTGCTGCTTTTTCAAATAACATAATAGCTTTTAAGAATTCATTCTGAGATGAAAGTTTTTTTCCTTCTAGAAAAAATTCATATGCATTTTTACTTTTCATAATCTGTATAATAATATAAAATGCCTAAGAAATAAAATAAAACATTTTTATAAATATTATTAAAATGTAATATCATTAACATGGACTATTTAAAAGAAGTGTTTATAGATACTTTTAAATAGGGGCTAACTTATAAAAATAACTCTACAAATTTAAAAGATTTGTTTGCACATATTAATAAAGGTAAAATTTTAATTTAATAACAAGCTATTTAAATAAAGAAATTTAAAAATAAGGTAATTTAAAAAAAATTTAACTTCTAGAAAGGAAACTAAAAGATTATGTCTGTAATGTCTAATTTTATTTCACAAACTACAGCAAAAATTTTAAATCTTGATTTTAAATCTTCAAAAAATGCTCCTAATATTGCTGATATTGCTGATGAAGTTCAAAAAAAACTTGACAGCTTAACAAAACCTCAGGGCAGTCTTGGAAGGCTTGAAGAGCTTTCAAAGCATTTAGCAGTTATAACCGGCAGGCTAAATCCTAGTTTTGATAAAAAATTAATTATTGTACTGGCTGCTGACCACGGAGTTACAGAAGAGAATGTTAGTGCTTACCCAAAAGAAGTTACTGCCCAAATGGTTTATAACTTTTTAAATGGCGGGGCGGCAATAAATGTATTAGCAAACCATGTTGGCGCAGATGTCTGTGTTGTTGATGTTGGGGTAGCTTCTGAGTTAAATATTAAAAACTACAGTTTTAATAAGGCATTTAATTATAGTAATATAGTTAATAAAGATATTAAAAATGAAAATTCTGATTATTTAATTTTTGAAGGTAAAGGGTCAAAAAAATTCTTTTTTAGTAAAAAGGTGGATTTTGGCACAAAAAACATGTCAAAAGGACCGGCAATGACAAAAAGTCAAGCTCAAGCAGCAATAGAGACTGGAATTTTAGTTGCTGAAAAAATGATAAGAAATGGTTATCAAATTATAGGAACAGGTGATATGGGAATTGGCAACACTACAGCAAGTAGTGCTATTACTGCTTGCATATGCAGTAAAGAACCAGAGCTTGTTACTGGTTACGGAACTGGCATTGATAATAAAGGTTTTTTACATAAAGTTGATATTATTAAAAAAGCATTAAAAATAAATAAACCCGACAATAAGGATGCTTTAGATGTTTTATCAAAAATTGGTGGATTTGAAATAGGTGCAATAGCTGGGGTAATACTAGGATGTGCTGCAAATAGAGTTCCTGTTGTAATCGATGGTTTTATATCAGGAGCAAGTGCTCTAATAGCATATTTACTTGAACCAAAATGCAGAAATTTTATGGTTGCATCTCATAATTCAAAAGAAAAAGGCCATAAAATAATTTTAGAATATTTAAATTTAAATCCTTTGCTTGACTTTGAAATGAGGTTAGGTGAAGGAACAGGTGCTGCTCTTGCAATTGGCATATGTGAAGCTGCTGTTAAAATCTTAAATGAAATGGCTACTTTTTCACAGGCAGGCGTTTCTCAAAAAAATATTTAAATTAAAATTAAATGAGGCTGTAAAATGAATGAGAAAAAAAATAAAAAACATAGGTTAGAAAAAGGTTATGTTCAAGTTTATTATGGTGATGGTAAGGGAAAAACAACTGCAGCAATTGGTCTTGCAGTAAGAGCTGCAGGGTGTGATCTTAATGTATTTATAGCTCAATTTATAAAGGGATTGCAATACAGTGAAATAAAGTGCTTAAAAAAATTAAATCAAAATATAACTCTAAAACAGTATGGGCGAGGCTGTTTTATTAAAAATAAGCCTACAGAAGATGACATTGCTACAGCTAAAAAAGGATTAAGTGAAATTAAAGAAATAATGCTTTCAGAAAAATATGATGTAATTATTCTTGATGAGATTACTATTGCAGAGTATTTTGGGCTTTTAGACACAAATGAAATACTTGAGTTAATAAGATTAAAACCTCAAAATGTTGAACTTATTTTAACTGGCAGAAAAGCTTCTGAACAAATAATAGAAGCAGCTGATTTAGTAACAGAAATGAAAGAAATAAAGCATTACTATAGAAGTGGTGTATTGGCAAGAAAAGGTATTGAAAAATAAAAATAATTATGCAATTTAAATTAATCTGCAATTTATAATAAAATATGCTACAATAGTTACAATCAAAATAGAAAAAATAGTCTAATTTTAAAAAATAAAAATTATTATATATTATATAGTTAAGAATAATGTAGTTTTTAATATTTTATTAATCAAAGTCTATTTTTCAAATTTAAAATCTCACTAAAAAAATAAAGCAAGACTAATAGAAGAATAATTAATAATAACATTTAGATATAAATTTTTAATATTTTATATTTAATTTTACTACTTTCAAAAAAAATGTATTTCAAATTTTTTTTAAGATTAAATTTTTTAAAATTAGCCAAATTAATTAAGAGATTTTTTGCAATTTTAGATAAAAGTCTTATAAGTGGAAATCTTAAAGGAACAATATTTAGGTTATTATGCTCTTTTTTCATTTCATTGCCAGTTTTAGCTTTTTTTCTTTTTTCATTAATAAATTCCTTCTATTCAGATACAAAAAAAATTATTGAAGCCAGAGCTTCTCAGATTGAATTAATTGAGAATCTAATAAATGATAAAATTGGTATGATATTAGATATTTCTAAAGCATTTACCCTAAATGAATATATTTTAGAGTCTGTAAAAAATAGAAATTGGGGGCAAGCTATTGACCTAATCAGTAGTTGTGCATATCAATTTGATTTTGTTGATACTTTTTTTTTAGCTGATATGAATGGAACAATAAAAGCTGGTTCAAATGAAGGATTTAATAATGTAATTGGTAAAAATTATGCTAATTCGGATTGGTATCTAGGAGTTGTTAGAAGTGGAGATTTCTATGTTTCAAATCTTTATAAAAGGGATAATTTGCCGCAAACTGATATATTCACTATTGCTGTGATAATAAAAAATTTTGAACAGGAGTCTTTTATAAAAAAAATTAATATCAATGAAAGCAGTAAAGATAAAAATAAAGAAATAAATTATAGTAATTTACAAGCTAAAAATATTGGTATATTAGCAATTCAGGTAAAACCTGAAATTATATTAGAATGGTTAAAGAACATTCCAATATATCAAAACCAAATATTTTATTTTGTTGATAAAAATAACAAATTAATAACATATCAAAATTATAACTTAGAAAAAGAGATAAACGACTTTTTTATACAGACTGAAATAAAAAAAATAAAAAATACTTCAAAGGGCTCTGATTATATAGAAGATTTTAATACTGGTAAAAAGTATTTAGTAAATTTTAAAAAGTGCAATCTTTGTGATTGGGTTATAGCCACAGTAGAAATTGAAGATAAAGTATTTAACGAAAGGAATAAAAATTTACATTTTAATTTAGCAGTTAATTTAGTTATTTTTTGTTTTACATTTATAATAATATATTTGTTATTTATGTTTGCTATTAACAATCGAAAAAGTTGGATTATTGAGCGAAGGCTTTCTTCTTATATACAAAATACTTCTGATGCAATCATTTCAATTGATTTAAATGGAAATATAACTTTTTTTAATAAAGGTGCTGAAATAATTTTTGGCTATAAGTTTAATGAGATAAACGGAAAATCTTTATCTATTTTAATGCCGCTAAAATTGAAAGATAAAATTGACATTTTTTTAAAAAAGATAACTAATATGGTTTTGAAAGATTCAACAAAGCCAAACAAAAGTTATACTAAAAGGATGAAATTATTAAATAAGTTTGGCAAAACGCACAGTTTTTTGATATCTATTTCGCCAGTTTATGATTTAAATAAAAATATTAAAGAGATAACTTTAATAGGTAAAGATATAACAAGGAGTAAGAAAAATTTAGAATATATAAAAAAATTAAATAGAATTCTTTTAGATAAAACTATAGACTTAGAAAATTTAAATAAAGAGCTGAAGGCATTTAGTTATTCAGTTGCTCATGACTTAAGAGCCCCCCTTAGAAGTATAATTGGCTTTAGCCAGACATTGTTTGAAGATAATTTCAATCAGTTAGACAATAAAGGCAAAGATTATCTTAATAGAATAAAAAATGCTGCAAAAAAAATGAGCAGCATTATTGATGACCTTTTAAAATTATCTTTTGTCTCAAGAAAGCCAATTGTTAAAAAGGAAATTAATTTAAGTAATATTTGCTTAAAAATTATTAATAGTTTAGTAGATGTATTAAAAAATGATTATGAAATAAAAACATACGAAATTACCAAGCAAAAGATAAATGAAAATGAAATAAATTTAAAATATGGTCAAATATATAAAGACTATGAAGAGCAAATAAATATTAACATCGAAGCTTTATATAAAAGTGAATATATGGTAAAAAGTCCAGATTTTTTGGGAAGTGATAATATAGAAAATGGTATGGTAAGAAACATCAATATAAAAATTTTAAATAATGTTATTTCATATGGTGATGAGGAGCTTATAGAAATAATGCTTTTCAATCTGCTTGATAATGCTTTTAAGTTTACAAGCAAAAAAAGTTACTCTTTAATAGAATTTGGAGTTATAATAAAAGTTGAAGAAGAAAATAATAAGTATATTAAAAAAGTAAAAAAATATGAAAAAACAAAATGTTTGAAAAACAAAGTTTATTTTATTAAAGATAATGGGGTTGGCTTTGATATGAATTATATTGAAAAACTTTTTAATCCATTTCAAAGACTTCACAGTGAAAAGGATTTTCCTGGAACTGGAATTGGGCTATCTATAGTAAAAAGAATTATTTCAAGGCATGATGGAAATGTATGGGCTGAGAGCGTACCTGACAACTATACAGTTTTTTATTTTACATTATCTGATAGTTTTGAATAGTTTTAATATTTAATATAAATATTATATATTTTATTATGATAGAATTTAATCAGCCCAATATAAATAAATTTTTAAAAAATATAAGGGGTGGGGTTATTTGAATAATAAAAATGAAGTAAATGGTAATTTGACTGATAATGATAGTTTTAAAGAAAACAATCATTATAAAAAAGAATCAAAAAATAAACAAATAAGCAGTCACAATATTAATTATAAAGATAAATATATACTTTTAGTTGAGGATAATGAGGATGATGTTGAGCTTACTATTAGAGCTTTTAAAAAAAACAATATTTTAAATAAAGTTATTATACTCAGGGATGGAGCAGAAGCAGAAGATTTTCTGTTTGCGAAAGGCTTATACAGCAAACGAGATATAAAAGATTTACCTATTGTAATACTACTAGATATAAAACTTCCAAAAATTGATGGAATTGAATTACTTAAAAGAATCAGGCAGAACAAACTTACAAAATTAATACCAGTGGTAATTCTTACAACTTCAGATGAGGAAACAGATATAATAAAGTGCTACAATTTTGGTGTAAATAGTTATATTAAAAAACCTGTAGATTTTGAACGATTTACAGAAATAGTAGAACAGCTTGGGCTTTACTGGATTCTTGTTAACATACCTCCGGCTGCTTTAAGTAAAGACCTATTAGAAAATTTTAATTACTAAGTTGTTATTAAACAGTTAATTTATTAATATGACATTAATATTATTTGTTGTTTAGTATACTATTTATGGTAAAACAACATTTAAATGTCTTTAGGTTAAAATTTATTAAGTTAGATTGCTTAATATTTTATTAAGGTGGGAAATTTGCAAAAAGAAAATCTAAATTTTTTAATTATAGAAGATTCAACTGATGATGCTTTACTTTTGATAAATAACTTAAAAAAAAGTGGCATTAAATTAGTTTATGAAATAGTTGATAACGAAAAAGATTTTAAAGAAAAAATTACAAGTAACGCCTATGATGTTATTATTGATGATTTTAACGTGCCTGGATTTGATGGCCCTGATGCTTTAAAGGTTTTAAAAGAATACAATAAAGATATTCCTTTTATTGTTGTTTCTGGAAGTTTATGCTCGGATGAAGTAATTGAAATCTTAAAATCGGGTGCTCATGATTATATAGATAAAAATAATTTAACCAGGCTTTCCCATGCTGTTTTACGAGAAATTACAGAAGCTAAAATTAGAGCTGAAAAAAAACAATATGAACTTGATCTTATCAACAGTGCAAAAACTTTAGAGAAAGCTTTTGAACAAACAATTGAAACAATTAGCATTATTCTTGAAAAGAAAGACCCATACACATCAGGGCACCAAAAAAGGGTTGCCATACTTGCAGCTGAAATTGCAAAGCTATTAGGTTTTTCAATGGAAGAACAGAAAAAAATCTATTACACTTCTTTAATTCATGATATTGGTAAAATAGTACTTCCAATTTCTATTTTAAGCAAACCAAATAAATTAAGTCATATTGAAATAGATATAATTAAGACCCATCCTATAGAAGGTTATGAGATATTAAAAAATAATGATTTTTTAAAACCTTTTGGTGAAATAATTTATCAGCACCATGAACGCCTAAATGGCTCAGGTTATCCAGTAGGGCTAAAAAATTCTGAGATATTAATTGAAGCGAAAATAATAGCTGTAGCAGATGTTTTTGAAGCAATGCTTTCACACCGTCCATATAGACCTGCTCTTGGAATAAAGCAAGCTATTGCAGAATTAAAGAAAAACAGAGGTATTCTTTATGATTGTCAAGCTGTTGATGCTTGTATAAAATTATTTTTAGAAAAAGGTTTTAATTTTTAAAAAAATAGGTTAATATATTAAAAAGTTTTTTTACAAAGTTTTATTTTTAGTTTTGTTTTTTGCTTTATTTTTATATTGTTTTTTAAATTGTTTATTTGAAAAAAAGAATTATTAAAAAATTTTAACTCTTATTTGTGTAGGGAATCCGGTGAAAATCCGGAGCGGTGCCGCCACTGTAATCGGGTGTTGTACTCTTTATATTTTAGCCACTGGCAATAATTTGCTGGGAAGGCAAAGAGTAAAGTCCCGTAAGTCAGGAAACCTTACAATTAAGAAAAGAATTACAGCTCTTCGGACTAAAGGGTGTAATTTTTTTTATTGCCAAAAATCAGTAAAAACAATAATATCCCAAAAAATAAACTCCCAGTTAGCGAAGGCTGGGAGTTTATTTGTTTATTTAATTAAATCTATAAATAAGTTAAAAAAGAAAGGTAATTAAAAGGTAATTAAAGAGGCAAAATGAAAACAAAATCCAAAACAAAGCCAAATCTATTTGGACTGTTTGGAGCAAAACCTAAGCTTTTAAATTCTGCTATAATTGTTACAGTAATTATAGCTTTTGTTTTATTATTTACTGCTGCAGCATGTAAAGCTGATAACTCAAATAATTCAAACAGTGGCAGTTATGAACAGAGCTCTGCAAGTAGCACTGATAAAAATTCAGCTGCAGCTGAAACATCTTCAGAGCAAGTAAGCAAGGAAAGTTCTCAAGAAAGTCAAAAAAATCAGGAAAATCAAGAAAGTGCAAATTTTCCTATAACAGTTAAAGATGGCCTCGGAAATGAAATAAAAATAGAAAAGCCAGTAGAGAAAATAATTGTTTTTGTGCCAAGTGCTTTAGAAATAATTGATGCTTTAGATTCGATGGATAAAGTTATATTATAGGTGTAGATAACTGGAGTATTGATTCTGGAGAGC
>CAYLWJ010000016.1:0-22980 GCA_964387355.1 uncultured Actinomycetota bacterium
CTCTGCAGTCTAGTATATCTAAATTTGAAACTAATTTATCCTGAATCATATTTGAAATTAACTTACCTGTAATTGAATATGACTTAGAACCTTTAAAATAATAACAACTGCTGCCATTAGCATCTGGGTCAATTGAAAACCCTAGATTTAAACTAATTAAAATATCTGCATTGCTTTTATTAGCAAATTTAATCCTATCACTTAAAAAAAGACTTAAATTATCATTTTCATTTACTGTTATGTCTGACTCTATCCCTAATTGAATTAACATGTCTTTACAAAAATTGGCTATACTTTTACAAATATAAATTTTTTCTCTAAAATATTGCATGCTTTCAGCAGCTTCATTGGTATTTTCTCCATAATCAAAAATTACTTTCACTCCTTCGGTTTTTTTCAAATCTAGATTGTGCTTTATAAAAGGATAATTTGATGAAGACTTACTATCAATAATTCTTTTTAAATTTTTTAAGTGTTTTAAAGTCTCTGCTCCTAGAATACCGTCAGCATAAATTTTCATTTCTTTCTGAAAATCTATTAAAGCTTTTTGAGTTTTGTCGCAAAATATTCCTGTCTCATTATATTTATAAAAGCCTAGTGTTTTTAACCATACCTGCAAAGTTTTAACATCATCACCTCTAAAAGGTGGGTTTTTAAGATAAAGTAATCTATCACCTATACTATATCCGGCATCGACCATTTCCTGCCAAGTCTCTTCATCAACCTCACCAGTTGCCAAAAGTCCTCTATCCTGTTGAAACTTCATTATGGCTTCTTTCGTTTTCGGACCCATTATCCCATCAATTTCGCTCTTGCCTAGATCATAGCCAAGGAGCCTAAGCCTGCGTTGAACATCTATAACGTTATCTTTTCTCATATTAACTCATATTAAAAATTACAATACATTAGTAATAATAATATTAATAATAATATAATAATATATTGAATTAGTGTAATTATAATATTTGAAATTATAATTATAATACATTAGAAGAAATTATTTAGAAACTATAATAAATTATTTAAATATTTATCAGCGCTAGTTGCAGCAACAGCCCCATCAGCTACTGCAGTAATAACCTGCCTAAGTACAGTGTCTCTAACATCTCCAGCTGCAAAAATACCAGCCATTGAAGTTCGCAAGTTTTTATTAGTTAATATAAAACCCTGCTCATCTAAATCAACAATATCTTTAACAAGTTCACTATTTGGTTTTATACCAATATACTCAAAAACACCGTCAATTTTTTTAACAGTAATTTTATTTGTTTTTATATTTTTTAAAGTTACTTCTTCAACATGAGTACTGCCATCAAATTTTTCAACAACACTGTCCCAGATAAACTTTATTTTTGGATTAGAAAATGCCTTTAATTGAAGTGATTTAACTGCTCTCAGCTGATTTCTTCTGTGAACAATATAGACAGTTTTTGCAAACTTAACCAAAAATAAAGCTTCCTGTATTGCTGTATTGCCCCCACCTATTACCATTACTTCTTTATCATTATACAAAGCTCCATCACAAGTTGCACAAAAAGAAATTCCCTTACCTATAAATTCATTTTCTCCTTCAACAAACAACCTTTTTGGACTAGCCCCGGTTGCAATTATTATACTATTAGCTGTTATCTCAAGCTCATCCCCAAAGCATTTAAAAATATTTTCTAAGTTAGATTTACCAATCTTATTTATATTTTGTTTAGGAGGCTGAATTTTATTAATAACAGTATTTTCCCTTAAATTAATATTAAAATCTTTACAATGTTCGATAATATTTTGCATTAAATCATACCCGGAAATATTTCCTCTAAATCCAGGGTAATTTTCAATAAATTCTGTTGTAACTATCTGACCACCTGCTAAAAACTTATCTACCACCAAAAAATCAAGTGCCGATCTTGCTGCATATATAGCAGCCCCAAGTCCAGCTGGTCCTGCTCCAATTATTAAAAGCTCTGTTTTTAACTTTTCCATTGCAATTATTAGTCCTTTTTAGCTATCCTAATATTTTATATTTTAATTATTTCAATATTAATTATCATTACCATATTTATTTTATATTTATTATTACTCACTATTGCTACTATAGTTAATATTTTATTTGTATCTTCTTGCTGCTTCTTTAATTTTTAAATCAAGGTCTTCTTCTGTTTTTATTCCCGATAAATCAATATCCAAGTCCATAAGAAGCCTAATAAGAGATCTTACTATTTCAGTGTTTGCTACTTTATGTCCACCTGCTTTCTTACATTCAATCCCGAATTTTTCAAGAAATGCAACCATGTCTGAAGGCATTGTTATAGGTACTCTAAAATAATCCTGTTTTTTTTCCATGATAGTCTCCTTGCATATTAAGATAATAATTTATATGATAAAACATCATAAGATAATAATTTTTTGTTAATAATTATTAATTATTTCTTATATAAAACTATAACCTTAATTGAAAATATTTTATATTTATCTTATATCTATTCACTTATTACTTACTTACTTACTTATATTAATTCACGCATCTTTTTGCATTTTTATGTATATGAGTATATATATTAAAATCCATAAAGTCAATTTAAGGATAATTGCAAAATTTACAAAACTTATATAGAAAGTATATAGACAAAAACGTTAGCAAAAAACACTTTTGTCAAATAACTTTTTTAAATTTATAGAAAAATTTAAACTTTATCGACGTTGCCATTACCTTTATTAATGATAAATGGTATTATTAATGATAAATGGTAAATTATTATTAAAATTTTAAAAAGTTTTTTAAAATATTGATAAATTTTTTATAATATTGATAAATAATTATAATTATCAATATCAACTTTAACTATTAATTACTTTTAATACATAGAAGGAAAATTGTGAAATGAAATATGAGTTTAACTTTGATGATTATACGCCAGCTGAAATGGAAAAAAGAGTTGAGCAAGCAAGCATTCGAAAGGCAAACCTTAGCTGGTTGAGTTTACTAATGCTTTCATTGCTAGCAGGTACTTTTATAGCAATTGCTGCCGAGTTTTATACAGTTGTAACTTTTGATTCTAATATTAGTGTTGGATTTACTCGCCTCATTGGTGGAATTTGTTTTTCTGTAGGACTTATCTTGGTAATCGTAGCTGGTGCAGAGCTATTTACAGGTAATAATTTAGTTGTTATTGGTTTTGCATCAGGAATAGTTAACTATAAGCAGGTATTAAAAAATTGGGTTTTTAGTTATCTTGGAAACTTTATTGGTTCAATAAGCGTTGTTTTTTTAATGTATTTAACAAATTTATGGAAAATGAAAAATTTTTTACTTGGGGCAAAAATAGTTCAAATTGCTGCTGATAAAACAAACTTAACATTTCTTGAAGGATTTTCAAGAGGTGTACTATGCAATGCTCTTGTTTGCCTTGCAGTATGGCTTTGCTTTAGCGCACGATCAGTAATAGGAAAAATTTGGGCTATAATTTTTCCCATTACTGCATTTGTTGCATCAGGTTTTGAACACAGCATAGCAAATATGTATTTTATCCCAATGGGATTACTCCTAAAAACAAACCCAAACATTTTAAAAGCATTAAATGAGTCTTTTCCATCAACAACTCTTGATAATCTAACACTTTATGGCTTTGCTGGAAATTTGTTTTCAGTTACTTTAGGCAACATTATTGGCGGGGCTATTATGGTTGGTGTTGTTTATTGGCTAATCATAGTTGTGCCAGAAAAGTATTTAAAGCAAAAAAAATAAATAAATAGTTAAATAAATAATTAAAAAAATAACAAATAAATAAGAAATTTCAATATAAAGGGCAATATTTTATTTATAAATTTTTAAATTTCTTAAATTTTTTAGTTTATTTTTAGTTTATAAGTATAAATTTTAAGAATCTAAAGCTGTTACCCAAAAAGGACCTATATAAGCTTCTCTACCAAAATCTGTTACTATTCTTATAATATAATAATCAGCACCTTTAGTATTTAACATTGATGGCTCGATAGGGTTATCACTATATTCATTAATATAATATTTTTCATCTTTTTTTATGCATTTGCTGTACCCATACTCAGCTCCTTGAATTGGTAAAAAGTCAATAATTTCTACCAATTTTACAGGACCGTTCACTGGTATGGACTTAAAAATTTCGCCATTCTTTATAATTTCTATCTTTGCATTCCAACTATTATAGAATTTTTGGACATTAATAGGATTTTGCAATTTTTGTGGAGTATAAGCACCGTCTTGTGCCAAAATAATTTTTAATTTTCTCTCTTCATATATAGAACTTAAAACTAAATTATTATTTTCAATAATATTAACACCATTAATAGAAAAAAATATATATGGCCTGCTATAATCTGAAGATGAATATATTTTTTGATTATATAGGCCATTAAAGATATCTTGTCTTGTAAGGGCTTTAGAATAAACTGCAGTAATACCACCACAATAAGGTTTTTCATTTCTAGCATGCCATATTGTAAATGGCCTCTGATGACCTACATATGCACCAGTGTGGCTATGAGTATGGCCGGGAAATCCATCATGACAATCACTTGCAGTATAAAGACTTAGTTTATAACCCATGTTTATGGCATCAATAACACATGTTCCGTTCTGAGGTTTTTTAGGGGGATTTACTGAACCTAAATAATTTAACTTATCCCATGGTTCAAAGAGAAAGCTTCCGTGGGTTGAAGATACTTCAGCAATTTTTACATATTTTTCATTTACATAAGTCCAGTCTTGAACATATTCTTTTTTTGTAGAGTGATGTGGAAGCGCAAGCGCTTTACAACCTGTATTATAAGTGAATTCATCAAGTTTTTTCCAAAGGTCTTGAGGCTTTGGTGTATTTAAATAATTAACATTTTTTAGCAACTTATCACCTGAAAAAATAATAGAATAATGACCATCCGCGACTTGTGTCCACTCAAAACCTTGAAAAACTACAAATTGCCCATCTTTATTTAAATCATTTATTTTTTTCTCAATCTTTTTAAATATTCCGGGTTTCCACATAAGTATTTCAGAGTGATCAGTAAAACCCATAAAGTCAATACATGCTACTTCTTTTGCATAAATTGCATTATGCTCCAAAGTGCCTGAGCCATCTGAAAGTGAAGAGTGGGTATGTATGTCACCCCAATATATTTTATAATCTGAAGCTGAGAACCTATCTACAACTATTGGATTACTATAATATACTTTTTTTGAAAGGGAATCTTTAACTTTAATATAATGAATTCCGGGAGTGTAGATAGTAGCTAAGAATTCTTTTTTACCATTATCTTTTCCATCATTAATTAAATAAGCTATCGAAGAGCCATACTTTTGTCCAGTAAATGTATAACTAGACGGCAAATTTGCAGAAGGTGACTTAATTAAACTTAAAGTACTAAAATTATATGACTCTATCTCAAACGAAACTGTCCCATTATAAGTTGCACTTAACCGCTCATATGGATCCCAACACTGAACAACAACTTTAAAAGGTTTTCCAATATCTACAGTAGTAGGACAATGAACCCATAAAATTTGAGGAGAATTATCAGTTAAAACACCAAAATTTATACTTGTAGAGCCCCAAATATATATTGGCAGCACAATCACAAATGTAATTACGACAGCATTAATTACTTTTTTAATAACAGGTTTAGAATATGTATATTTTAATTTTATTTTTGAAAAATTAAGCTTTTTTTTCTTAACAAGCATTTCTAGGGAAAGTCTTGTTAATAAATAAATAACAACAATTATAGGTCCTGTAAAAGAAGCCAGTTTTAACGGAGCAAGTTCAATGCCTAATCCTGTAACCCAAGTACTTATTGTTGCACTGAAGGCAAGAACTACACCATTTGTTTTCCAGCCAATATTTTTTGAAAAAATAAAAAAGCCTAATCCTATTAAAATACCAATAAAACTGAAAAAGAACATAAATATTGTTAAAAATCCAGCAATAAATAAAATAATAAATAAGGTTAAGCGCAAAATATTAAGGATGGGTTTTAATTTACTTTCAAATTTACTAATATATTTATTAATATATTTATTAACAAATTTATTAACAAAATTAATACTCATGTAATCATTTTATTAGCACTTATTTAATCTTTTTAATTAATAGTCATAGTCATATAAATCTTTAATAATATCGATTTCGTTTTTTATCATTGGATTTTTTAAAAGCTTATCAATTTCTTTTTCATCAATTTCTGCATTATCAGTAATAAAATTATTTAGTTTTAAGTTTTTCCTAACCTCGTTTTCAATTTTGTTTATTTTTTGCCGCATAGCAAAATATTTAATGAGCTTAAATTTAATTTTAGAAACTGGGTTATCCCACTCTTTTGCAAAACTTCCTGAGTTAATTTCATCAAAAGTTTTTTGAAATTTTTCTTCAAGATTTAAACTTAGATATCTTATTCCTCTTGACATTGCCCCATACTGACTTGTATTAGAATGAAAATTTGTCTGTTTAACAAGACCTATTTGAGCCATTTTTTTATAGGTATAACTCATTTCACCACTTAAATACATTTCACATAAAACTGCCTCAGGGGGCAGCCCATTCTTTAACAAAATATTTATAGAACTTAATAGCACACGTCCAAATGCAGGACCAAATGCTTGTTCATTAAATAAATCAAGTATTGCTTCCTGCTTCATTGTTGTAACAATACCCCCTGCCTTTAAGCTACCTAATGCCTTTGCAAGAGCAAGCAATGTTTTATCTGCATGTCCACTAACATTTTGATAAACATTAATAAAACTAAAAAAACCTTCACCATTTAAAAACCTTTCTCTAACACCCAAGCCAATCATACGAGGTGCAATCATTATTACATCCTTATCAGGTAAAGGCTTTAATAAATTGAATGCAATATTATACCCAGATGCAAAATTTAATGTTGCATTCTCTTTTAGATATGGTTCAATATCCTTTTTATAAAGCTTTGGCATTTCCTCATCAGGTGTAAGAATAAAAACAATATCAGCTTTTCCTACAGCCTCTGCAATTGGATATACTTTAAAACCATCACTAATGGCTTTTTGACGGCTTTTATCAACAATAGAACCAACTATAATATTTACTTTGCTGTCTCGAAGATTTAGCGCTTGTGCACGTCCTTGATTTCCATAGCCAATTACAGCAACTATCTTACCATTAAGTATTGAGCTGTCAGCATCATCTTCAAAATATATCTTTTTATTAAGCATTATTTATTTATAATACTTCAAATTTAGATTTAAATTAAGTCAAAATATACATTTTTTAAAAAAGTTTATATTTATTTAATAGACAGTTGCATCTTAAGCAATTATTTGTAGAATCATAAATTGGTTATATTTAAAGCTATACTTCATCGCTACAATATATAACCAATACGCTACTGAAGCGTAAAAAATTACCAATATTAGAAAAATCATTATACATCTTTAAAATACACCCTTAAAATTCCACCGTATTGAAACATATAAAAAAACTTTTTTTTATTATTATTTTATTTAACTTTAAGGTTTAAACCTTTTGCTTTAAATTTAAATCTAAGTTAATAAGTAACTTAATATTTGTAAATATTTTTCAGCAGTTCTTTTGACAATGTATTCTGGTAATTCTGGAGCAGGAGGGTTTTTGTCCCATCCCAAATTTTCTAAATAATCCCTAACAAATTGTTTATCAAAATTTTCAGGTTTATTACTTTGAGTGTAATCTTCTTTACTCCAAAATCTAGATGAGTCAGGAGTTAAAACCTCATCAATTAATATTATCTCATCATCTAAAAAACCAAATTCAAATTTTGTATCCGCAATTATTATTCCTTTTTCCTCTGTATATTTAGATACTTTATCATACAACATTAGACTTAAATCCTTAATTTTATTAGCAGTTTCAGAACCAATTAAATTTTTTATATAAGAGTAAGTAACATTAATATCATGTCCTTTCTCCTCTTTGGTGGCAGGAGTAAAAATTGGCTCAAGTAATTTGCTAAAATTTAACAATCCTGAAGGAAGCTTTATTCCGCAAACTTCTTGGGAAGTCTTATATTCTTCCCATGCTGAACCAGCTAAATATCCTCTAACAACACATTCAACTGGAATTGGTTTTGCTTTTTTTACAAGCATTGACCTATTTTCAATAATATCATTAAATTTTTTCAGTTCATCTGGATATTCTTGAATATTAGCAGTAATAAAATGATTTCTAACTATATTATTCGTATAATTAAACCAAAAAACAGAAAGTTTATTTAATACAATTCCTTTTTCTGGTATTCCGGTCGGTAAAACCACATCAAAACAAGAAATTCTATCTGTGGATACTATTAGCAAACAATCATCTACTTTATAAATATCCCTAACTTTTCCTCTTTTTAACAGTTCAATACCATTTAGATTTGTTGTTAAAATTACTTCATTTTTCATTTTACCACCTCATTTTTATTATATTTACATAATCATCTAAAGAACCATCATCTAAACAACATTGTATTATTTCTCTTCCTATGGGTTCTAACTCTGGTTTTAAAAATTTTTTTAACTCTTTTTTAAAAAAATCTATTAAAATTTTTGCACCAATGTCATATGCTTCTTCACCAACCTCATATTGAAGTTCAGTTCTTAAAAAATATTCAGGAATATTTTGACCTTCAAGTTGCATTGATACTGGAACATACCCCAACAAAGCACACCTTGATTTCATAAGAAACTCAGGCTTAAATTTAGCAACACCTCGCCTAGCTATATATTCTCTAGAAATCCATTGGGGCATAAAACCTACCTTCCAAGCACCTATATGTTGATTAGGGAACAAAAGATATCTTGTTTCAGGTGTTTTTATAATTTGTTTTAGCAAAAGATTAGCATGAGTTACATATTTGCCTATGGCAAAAGGCCAATAAGAACCAACACCTTCACTTGATAAATTATATGTGTCAATAATACTAGGATTAGAATCTCCCCTAGGAGCAACCAATCTCCATAGCCATGCAAGTGCAGGTGGTAAAACATGAAACAATCCTACAATACCATAGCTTGGTTTTTCACGGGTACATACTGGGGTCCTTATTCCAAAACTCCTGTAATCTATTTCAACTGGTTCATTTATTATATTAGGTATAAATTTCCTTGGTAGTATTACTCTTGGGTTAGGACATGGCTTGCCTGGCCTGTCTTCAGTATGCTCCCAAATCAAACATGTTGAATTAGGTACACCATATAAATTTAAAAAAATTAAAGGCTCCTTAGGGTGTACACAAATACTTTCAAGTGTTGGGTCTGTATTATACTTTGTTATATGATTTAACCTTATAAACCATGCCTGTTCCGCGTCAGAAACTACTAATTTCTTGCTGCTTTTATTAAATTTTGGCAAAGCTAGAGCCATATCATCAGTAACGGGTTTTAGTATGCAACTTTGAGTAAGCCTAAGCATTATCTTTTTATTATTAAGAACATTTTCACCAAGCAACAATCTTCCATCTGGCTCTCTATGAGGATATTCCAGCATTTCACTTTTACCACCACCGCTTGCTCCTTCATGTAGAATTGTAGTAACATTTTCATAAGGTGTTTCTGCTTGAACAGTAGAGCCATGCAAAGTAAGCCAACCTTCTTTTTCGCCTATTTGCAACAACACACCAAATATACCTTTTTTAGCACTTGGACCAGGATATAAGTTATAAGAAAATATTTCATGAACACCATTATATCTATTATGAATAACATATTGTTTCTTATTAAAATGCGTATGTCTAAATGGTGGGGCTAGAAAAATTATAGTAATTGGCTTAAATTTTACTTTTAGCTTTTTAAGATCTAAAATTCCTTGTAAATCTGCAAGTCCTCCAATGAAAAATCCTGCATTTTCAGGTGCAACTAATAACCCATGAAAGCCAGTGTTATTCCCACCAACCATAATAGGCAATAATGCCAAATCTTGTTTTTCTAGCCATTTAAATGTTTCTAGTCTTATTTCATCAAAATCTTTATTAAACAAGCCCTTAAATTTTACTTTGTCAGTATCTAAATTATCACCAACAATTGTGCAATCCGGATCTCGTCTTCTCATATACTCTTCTAAGTAATTAATCACTAAACCATTTTTGCACTTGGTAACAGTAGCTTCAATTGCAGTTGAATTCTCACTTTGATAATATACAGTAAAAATTTCATTGTCTTTATCCCCAATAGCAAGATTAAGTATATCCTTTCTGTCCTGCAATATATATACATTTGGGCAATTGCTCAATAAATTTTTTAACTCATCTGGAATAATCCATTTATTCCATGGTTCGAAATCTTTTCGATTAATTTTTCTTTTTTCCATCTTAATTCACCCCCTGATTTATAACCTGATAAATAAATTTGTTTGAATAAAATAAAAAAACCAACAAACTAAACTTACTATCTAGCCATCTAAACAGCTATTTTACTGTTTAAACAAACTAGATTAAGATAAGTTTTGCTTGTTGGTTTATTAGCTAACTATTTTATAGTACTATAATAATAGTAATATAATTTATAATACTATAAGCTAAATAATTTAATTTATGAAAATTACTAACTAAAAATTATTAGCTAATCACCCAATATTCAATTTTTCTGTTTGTTAATATTAACAAAAAATAATTTAATTTTAAAGACAATTTCAAAGGATTAATTAAACTAATATTCCTAATCTTCTAAAATACTCTCCAAGTTATTTGAAAGTGTAAACACTATTATTCTTTCACCAGTTTTTGTACTTATATCAGAATGCATACTTAACACATCAAAACCAGTTATTTCTTTTATTAAATTTTTCAATAAAGATTTACCGCTTTCAAGCAGTAAAACCCTTGTCTTTTTAATTAATAAGGCACCTTCATCACTTTTGGCTAATTGTTCTTCTGCTGGTGTTAAAACACCTTTAAGTCTAATAATAATTAAGTCTTTCATAATGTAAGTTTTAATTTCTTTAGGACCTCTTCCAAGATACTCTTTTTCAAAATTAATAATTGCTGTGCTTATTTGTGCTTCCATTTGTCTTTTATTTAATTTTG
Organism: uncultured Actinomycetota bacterium; assembly: GCA_964387355.1. Taxonomy (GTDB): domain Bacteria; phylum Actinomycetota; class Humimicrobiia; order Humimicrobiales; family Humimicrobiaceae; genus Calidifonticultor. Next base: position 11,035 of record CAYLWJ010000016.1, read on the forward strand.
TTATCAAAATTTTCACATCCTATTTTATAATTTAAGCAAATATTTTTATATTTTTCTAAATCTTCATAATTATTAATGTTAAAAAAATTTATTAAATCAATACCATTTTCTTCAAGCTCATTTTGTTGAATTATCTTCAAGTTAATTTTATTAAATATCTCAGATATTTTAAAATTATTTAAAATAATATTTTCATATATTGCATTAAGGCAATTTTTAGAGTAAATGCCACTTAATACTTCAAATCCTTTTAAAGTTTTTACTATCATTGCATCAAATGGAATATTAAATTGTTGCTCTTTAACTTTAAATATCTCTTCGCGGTTACTACTTTTTTGGATATTTTCACTTTTGGCATAATTGAATTCTAGTTTTAATCTATTAACTAAAAAATTTAAAAACTTGTATTCTATAAAAGGCATATCAAATGCAAGCACAAAACTATAAATATTTGATGCGTGTTTTAAACCAGTATACAAACCCATTATTGGTCCAATAGAAGAATATAAGTTAACTCCTTTTATTTTCTCATCTTTTATAATTAATATTTTTTTGTAGTCACCAAATTTTTTTAACTCTTTCTGAACATAAAGTTGATTTTTGCTTGAAACAACTATTAAGATTTCTGAGCAGAAAAAACTTAGTCTTATAGCCTGAATTATAAATAATGGTATACCAAAAATTTCTAACCCAATCTTATTAAAACCAAGTCTTGAGCTTTTTCCACCTGCAAGAATTATTCCTGTTAAATCCAATTAATTCACCATCAAATTTTAACATATTTTTTTAGATTAATAATACTTTTAGATTAGTCTAGCTTAACAGCATAGTATTCTTTTAAGTTTTAAATGATTAATATTTTATTTTTATTTTTATTTTTAATTTTAAAAACATCTTTATATTGATATTCTTTTTTCATAAGAATAGATATTAAATCTTTGGCCTCTTGCATACCCTATCAATGTCAAGTTTGCCTTTTTTGCAAGTTTTACTGCGCTATATGTAACAGAAGAATTAGAAACAACTATAGGAACTTTTAAAGCTAAAGCTTTATAAACTAAATCTATACTTATTCTTCCTGTTGTAAAAATTATTTTATTATCTGAACTAATTTTTTTAATATACATGTATCCTGAAATTTTATCTATACAGTTGTGTCTGCCAATATCTTCTACCAAATAAATTATTTCTCCATTGTTGTTAAAAAGAGCAGCGCTATGAAGCCCACCTATCTGCTTTTTTTGACTTTGTGCTTCTAAAACAAGATGATTTAATTTTAAAATTACATCACTTTTTACTTTTAAATTACCATTAATTTTTTTTAAATTATTATTTACATTTTTTAAATTACTTTTAATTAAAAATTCATCAAAACTTCCGCATGCAGATGAAATAAAATTAGGAATATTTGTTTTATTATTTTTATTACCTATATTACCTACATTATCTATATTATCTATATTATCTATATTACTTTTATTATTTTTATCATTTTTGTTATTTTTATTATCAATTTTTTCTAAAATATCGTCCTGTAAATTTGCAGCTACTTCAATTTTTACAGCTAAATCAGTTTTCTTTATTATTTGGTTTAATTCATAACCACAAATTTTTATTAAATTTATATCTGAAAAATTTAAAACATATCCATTATTAATTAAAAATCCAACAGTTAATTCTATAAGGTTATTTGGAGAGCAGGATATAGTACTTATTGGTTTGTCATTAAGCAAAATAGTTAATAATATTTCTAGCGGGATTGAGTCAATAAATTTTTCACTTCCTAAATTAGCCTTAACCTTTACTGACTTAACTTTTCCTCCAAATCGGCTATTACTTTTCATTATTTATTTTCCATTAAGTGTAATATTAAATATCATGCTTTTGAAAATTTATTTTACTTTTGAAATTTTAACAGCGCAGGCTTTAAATTCAGGTATTTTTGCTTTTGGATCTAATACCGGATTAGTAAGAATATTTGCTGGCGCGTCAGCATAATGAAATGGTATAAAAACAACACCTTCTTTTATATTTTCTGTAACAGCTGCCTTTATTATTATAGAGCCTCTCCTTGATTTTACCTCAACTTTATCCCCAGTTTTAATATTTAATTTGTTAGCATCAGAATTATTAATTTGAACAACATTAAAAGGAGCAATCTCATTTAACCCTTTTACTTTTCCAGTCATTGTTCTTGTATGAAACTGATATAAAATTCTTCCAGTTGTTAATATAAATGGATAACTTTCATCAGGATTTTCTGCTGGTTCCGTAAAATAGACAGGAATGAATCTGCCTTTACCTCTGGTAAAATTTTTCGAATGGAGTATCTTTGTACCTGGATCGTAATATTGCCTGCATGGCCAGTGAAGCATTTCATTTTCAAGACGCTCATAATTAATGCCTCCATAAATTGGAGTAACACTAGAAATTTCATCCATTATCTCTGCAGGGTTAGAATAATGCATCTGGTAACCCATAGCATTTGAAATCATACAAATTATGCGCCAGTCCTCTATGGCTTGGCCAGGAGGATCAACAGCTTTTCTAACTCTTTGGATTCTTCTATCAGTATTAGTAAAAGTTCCATCTTTTTCTGCAAAACTTGCGCCTGCAAGGACAACATCTGCAAATTCTGCTGTTTCGCTAATAAAAATATCCTGTACCACCAAAAATTCAAGTTTTTTTAAAGCAGAAGCTACATGCAGTATATCAGGTTCACTTAACATTGGGTTTTCTCCCATTATATACATTGCTTTAATTTTACCTTGCATGGCAGCTTCCATTGCTTCTGTTACTGTTAAACCCTTTTTATTTGGGAGAATTCTTCCCCATCTTTTTTCAAAACGCCACCTCATATTATCATTTTCAACTCCCTGATATCCGCTAAGCATATCAGGAAGTGCACCCATATCGCAAGCCCCTTGAACATTATTTTGCCCTCTTAATGGATTAACACCAGCGCCCGGTCTACCTATATTTCCGGTCATCATTGCAAGATCTGCAATTGCAATAACATTATCAGTTCCACAAGTATGCTGTGTAATTCCCATTGCATAAAAAATCATTGCATTTTTTGCAGAACCATATATCTTTGCTGCTTCTATTAAATATTGCTCTTTTACCCCAGAAATTTGAAAAACTTTTTCAGGAGTGTAATCTTTAAAGCATGATATAAAATTATCAAAGCCTTCTGTTCTTTCATTTATAAATTCATTATTTATTAAATTATTATTATAAATAACATTCATAATACCAAGAAGAACCGCAATATCAGTGCCAGGCTTATGTTTTAAATGAAGAGTGCTGTATTTAGTTATAGGAATATTTCTTGGGTCTATAACTATAATTTTTAGACCGTTTTGTTGAACACACCTTATAAGTTCATAACCTATTACAGGGTGCGCCTCAGTTGTATTAGAACCAATAATTATAGCAGCATCAGCGTATTTTATATCATCAATTGAGTTAGTCATTGCCCCGCTTCCAAACGTTGGTATAAGTCCTGTAACAGTAGATGCATGACAAAGCCTTGCACAGTGGTCTATGTTATTTGTTCCGATAACAGCACGAGCAAACTTAGACATTAAATAATTTTCTTCATTTGTACACTTAGCAGAAGATAAAACTGCAATTGAATCAGGTCCATATTTAGATTTTATTTCAGTTAGTTTTTGAGCAACAACGCTAATTGCTTTTTCCCAACTCGTTTTTACAAATTTACCATTTTTTGACTTTAAAAGTGGCTGTGTAAGTCTTTTACTGCTTGCAACAAAATCAAGACCAAATCTGCCTTTAACACATAAATTGCCTTTATTTGCATTATTTACATTTAAACCTACCTGAGTGGATACGTTTACAATTTTATTGTCTTTTACATGAAGAATTATTTCGCAACCAACTCCACAATATGGACATATTGTTTTTACCTGTTTTGTTTCCCAAACCCTGGCCGATTTTATATATGGTTTTGAAAGCAATGCCCCAACAGGGCAGGTAGATATACAATTTCCACAAAAAACACAATCTGTTAAAAGCATTGATTTTTCAAAAGCTGGTATTATTTCCGATTCAAAACCCCTGTGTGCATATCCTATTGCATTTGCCCCAACAACATCGTCACACATCCTTACGCATCTTCCGCATAAGATACATTTTTCATTATCTCTGTATATAAAAGGGTTATCGCTAAATACTTTTTTTTCGTGTATTGCACCTTTATAAGAAATTTCTTTTATGTTATAAAGGTATGCTAAATCCTGCAACATACAACTACCACACACCTCACATGTCATGCAATCCATTGGGTGATCTGAGATTATCAATTCTAAATTAACCTTTACAAGCTCGTTAATTAAAGGTGTTGAAGTTTTTATTCTCATACCATTCTTTACCTCAGTAACACAAGAAGCAACTACTCCTGCAACGCCTTCAATTTCAACAACACAAAGTCGGCAAGCACCTTGTGGTTTTAAACGAGGATCATAACAAAGATGAGGAATAAAGATGTTATTTTCAAGGCATGCTTCTAAAATACTTTTACCAGATTTAGTATAAATTGGCTGATTATTAACAAAAATTTTTATATCAGATTCATTTATGTTAGCTGAATCTTTTATGTTAGCTGACTCTTTTGTTGTAATTGACTTTTTCATAGTAACTGACTATTTAATATTAAAATATTGAATTGATTAAATTGATATTAATTTCTTATTACATATTAATTTAATCTTTTGGAATAACTTATTATCTAATTAATTTTTTTTAATTAATTTTTTTAAATTTTCTTAACATTAACTTAAATTCTCTTAACCTTAGCCTTTAAATGTAATCTTTCACAGGATTTCTGAGTTATGATATGCTCCTCAAATTCTTCTCTAAAATATTTTAAAGTACTAAAAACAGGATTTGGAGCAGTTTTGCCTAACCCACATAATGATGTTTGAGCAACAACATTAGCCAGTTTTTCTAATTTTTCAATATCTCCTTCTTCACCTTTACCTTTTGTTATGCGCTCTAATATTTCTAGCATTCTTCTTGTTCCAATTCTACATGGAACACATTGTCCGCATGATTCCTCTTGGATGAAATCCATAAAATATCTTGCAAGATTAGCCATGCAAGTACTGTCATCAATTACTATCATTCCACCTGAACCAACAATTGATCCTGCTTCTTTAATCTTTTCATAATCCACAGGAATATCTAAAAAAGTTTTTGGAATACAGCCACCAGAAGGACCTCCAAGCTGAACAGCCTTAAATTCGCCATCACCAGCTATACCACCACCAATTTTAAATATAATATCTCTTAAAGTCATACCCATGGGAACTTCAACAAGACCGACATTCTTAACTGCTCCAGCAAGCGCAAAAATTTTTGTACCTTTGCTGGTCTTTGTTCCAATGCTGTTAAACCACTCTGCTCCGTTTAATATTATCTGAGCAACATTAGCAAAAGTTTCAACGTTATTTATAAGCGTAGGCATTCCATATAATCCCTGATTTGAAGGAAAAGGAGGCTTTGGTCTAGGCATGCCTCTTTTACCTTCAAGAGACCTTAGAAGTGCAGTTTCCTCACCACAAACAAAAGCCCCAGCACCTTCATATATTTCAATATCAAAGTTAAAACCACTGCCTAAAATATTATCACCTAAAATACCGTATTGTTTTGCTTGAGATAATGCATTTTCTAAAGTCTTAACTGCTAAGGGATATTCTGCACGGACATAAATATAGCCTTTATTTGAACCAATTGCATAAGCTGCAATAATCATTCCCTCAATGACAGAATGAGGGTCTGACTCCAGTAAATTTCTATCCATAAAAGCGCCTGGATCGCCTTCATCTCCATTACAAACAACATATTTTATTCCTGCCGGTGATTTTGCTTCTTTACATGCCTGCCACTTTAACCCAGTGGGAAAACCAGCGCCGCCCCTGCCTCTAAGACCAGAATCGGATATTATTTTTATTACATCTTCAGGTTTTAAAAAATTTAAAACTTTATTTAGCGCAAAATAACCATCTGAAGCAATATAATCTTCAATACTGAAGGGATTAATTTTACCTCTATTTCTTAAAACACGTGACTCCTGAAATAGAAAAAAATTATTTAAAGGAGAATTTGAATCAATCGGTTCAAGGTTTTCAGCTATTTTTCCTTGATAAATATGTAACTTAAATATTTCATTTAATTTTTCACTATCAAGATTATAATATATTAACTGCTGTTTATTGTATGACTCTACTGTAATCATTGGCTCTAAGGCGCAAAACCCAAGACAGCCAGATGTACAAAGCAAAGTGTTTTTTATTTGATTTTTATTAATTAGCTCTTGAACTTGTTCTAAAATTTTGTCAGCTCCAGAGGCAATACCGCAAGTTCCTAAATGAACAGTAATTTTATATTTAAAATTAGATTCTGAAAGTTTGTTTTTATTAAAAACATTTGCTTTTATTTTTTCAAGATCTTTTATAGAATTAATTTTTACTAATTCGTCTACCATTTTAAAATTACTTTTAAACTAATAATTTTATATAAAATTCTAATTATAAATATTTAAATTTTTATTTAAATTTTTTATTTGTCTTTTTTGTAAATGCATTTATATGCTGTCATTTGTTATTATTTGCCATTAATTGCTATCGCTAACTATCATGCTGATTTTTGCCTTGAGCATGCTCGTATACTAATTCAACAACCTTTTCAGGGTCAACTTTCTGGTATAATTTGTCATTAATAACAATAATAGGCGCAAGACCGCAGGCACCTAAACATCTATTAACTTGTAACGAAAACTCTCTGTCTTTTGTTGTTTGCCCTGGGCTTATACCAAATTCCTTTGTAAGCTTTTCAATAATTCTCTTTCCGCCTTTAACAAAACAAGCAGTCCCAAGACAAACCCTTATATTATTTCTTCCCCTAGGAATTAAAGAAAAAAAAGAGTAAAATGTGGCAACACCGTATACTTCCTTTTCAGCAATATTTAACTCTTTTGCAATTCTTTCTTGAACATTTATAGGCAGAAAACCTATTTTCTTTTGAATTTCTTGAAGTACAGGTATTAACAAGCCTTTTTGATACTTACTTAGACTTTTATATTTACCAATAATCTGATCTACAATTAAATTTTCTTGATTTGATAAAGGATATCTTGGTAAATCTGCTATACGCATAAAATTCTCACAATAACTAATAATTAATAATAATAAAAATAATAAAAAAGTGTAAAAACGGCTAAAAACTTTAGCTAAATCAATTACAAACTACATGCAAATTACATGCAAACCATACAAAATTATTTTCTGATTATATCAAAAAAATTTTTGATTTGTAGCATTTTAAACAAACTTTTTTAGTAAATTTTAATTTAATTTAAAACATCCAATTGAATATTGCATAAATTTTTTGTTATAACACAAAAAACTAAACAATAATGTTGAAAAAATTAAAAAGAGAATAATTATTAAAATAACAAAACATTTTTGGTAAAATTACCATTATGTAATTTCTTTTTTTAAATAATTAATGTAAAATTAACAATTGAAAGTTAATTTTAAAAATATAATAAAAGATATAATATAAAGTATAATACAATACAATACAACTTAATTTAATACTACATAATATAATATAGAATATCAGTAACAAAAATTTAATAATAAATTTTTATATGTTAAAAAAAATAACCCCTAATTTAATAGTTAATGACGTTAACAAAACTATAGAATTTTACCAAAATGCGCTAGGCTGTTTTGAACTAGTAGCAACCGACCCAAAAACAGGAAAATTTGACTGGGCTTTAATGAGGTGTGAAGATGTTGAAATAATGTTTCAGTCAAAGGAAAGCCTAATTGATAAAATACCTGAACTTAAAAATGCAAAAGATGCTAAATCTGCAATTATTTATATTGAAGTGGAAAATCTTGAGCCTCTTTATAATTGGGTAAAAGATAAAGTTAAAGTTCTTGTTGAACCTACTAGAACTCCATATAAAATGCAAGAGTTTGTAATTGAAGACTGTAATGGCTTTATACTTGCATTTGCACAATGGATTTAGGTCAAGAGACTAAGCAAAGCTAATTTAGAAAAACCTAAAATTAATTTAATTTTTATTATAATTTAAGTGTTTATTATTTTTAAACAGGCCATTTAAAAAGCTATTCTTTCTTTACAAAGCTATCTTTAGCTCCACACTCACATTTCTTTGGTTTGCATCTGCTTTCCTTTTCATAACCACAAGAACTGCATTTCCAAACTGCCATATACCCTCCTTTAGTTTATAAAATTTAAAAAAATTTTTTAAAGGTTTATAAAAATTTTTTTACAAAATTATACTGTAAATTAGAAAGGGAGGATTTTAAATTTTCTAACTCTTGAGCGCTTACCTCCTCAGAAATTACCTTAAGAAGAGCCTCAAAACAATCAATTGCCATTTTTGCCTGTGATTTATCTTTAAATTTATCATTTACCCCCTCAGGAATACCCATTTTTTTATAAGCTAAACTTGACAAGGACATCATCATTTGAATTATTATATCTTTGGTGGTTAACTTATCTATTTCTTCCTGAAGCTGATTTATCAGTTCTTCTTCTTTCTTTTTTCTTGTTTCCTCATCTAAAATCTCATCAAGATTCTGTTTTTCCTCACCATTTCCACCATTACCCTTAGATTTATTTTTTATATCATCACTATTTTTAATATCCTTACTGTCCTTTTTATTTTCATCTTTTTTATTATCTTCAGACATTTAATTGCACCTCCAAAAAAGCTTTTACTCCTTATCATATTTTACAAGAGAAAAAACTTCATAATCTTTTAAAATTTGTCTTGGGTTTAAGAACTCAAGCTCAACTAAGAAGCAAAAACCAACTACTTTGCCACCATTTTTTTCTACTAGTTGTGCTTGCGCCTTTGCTGTGCCTCCTGTTGCAACAAGGTCATCAACAATAAGTATATTATCGCCTTTTTTTATTGCATCAACATGAATCTCTATCTCATTGCTTCCATACTCCAATTCATAAGAAACCCTGCTTGTCTTATAAGGAAGTTTCCCAAGCTTTCTAACAGGGATAAATCCTGTCCCAAGTTTATAAGCAAGAGCAGCGCCAAATATAAAACCTCTGGCTTCTGCACCTAAAATCGCATCAATTTTCTTACCGCTGTAATGCTCAGCCATTTTATCAATAGCAAACTTAAAAGCATCTTTATCATTAATAAGGGGTGTAATATCCCTAAAAACAATACCTTTTTTTGGAAAATCAGGAATATTTCTTATTTTTTGCTTTAAATCCAAATTATCCCGCCCTTTCTACTATTTATTTTTAATTATTTCTTCTTTTATTGAGCTAGTAAGAAAATCAATATCTAAATCATTATAATCCAGTTGTTTTAATATTTCCACTGGGTTATATTTCTGACCATAGCTAAAAAGCTCTATTAAAAAATAACCAGCTTTTTTCTTTTTAAACCAGTTATAGTCATATTTTCTATAGATATAATCTTTAAGTTGGGCTTCAAATATCCAAGCCCTTATATAATTTGTACAGTAAAATGCTTCATCAACATCTTTTAAATAATCTGAAGAGCTATACTGCATTAAGTTTGCCATTTGGAGTATTTGTTTATATTTTTCATCTTTGCCGCTTAATGAACTTCCGTCATGTAAAATTAACTCATACTGAAGCTTTCCTGCATACCTTCTTAAATACCATAGCTTTATAATATTAGAAAAGTAAACAAACTCTTTAGCATCTTCCGTTGAAAAGTTAAAAAATGTTTTAAGCCATTCCTTATCTTGCATTAAATGTTCTAAACAAAACGCATAACCTTCAGTTACAGCATTATCCCCTAAAAATTTATATTCAAAATCTAGACTTTCTTTAGTATTTGCAAAATGAAGAGCATGCCCACCTTCGTGTAGAATTGCCTCAAAATCATCCTGGCCGCCTTTAGGCATTACTACCAAGTAGATTTCCAAAGGTATTTTAACAGTAGCACAAAAAGCACGAGGAGATTTATTTTCCCTTTCTTCAATATCAAAAATAATATTACTCTGGTTTTCGATATCTATTCCCATATTGTTTAAAGTGGCTTTAAATATTTCAACAAGCTTTTCTTTTTTAAAATAGTCATCATATTTTCTTGCCCTTCTTAAAAATGCAAAATCACTTTTTCTTGAGGAATTTAAATCTATTCCTAACTGTTTCTTTAAGATATATCCAAAATGCTTTTCATAAATTTCATCAGTTTGCTTTAAAAAATAATTCATTTTTAGGTTTAAATCAGCAAAATCTTCCTGCTTTAAAAAAGATAATAAATCTTTATAACTATTAAAACCAAATTTTTTAACACTTGAATGTAAAGTCTGCCAATAATTTTTTAAAATTGGATTAAAAATATCATCAGTTATTTTATTTCTTTTGTCATCAATTAAATCCCTTTTTTGTTTATCTTCTTCGTTAGACAACAAAATTTCTGAAAATCTAAAAGGAACTTTTTTACCTTCAATATCTATCATAGTTTGTGCTTCAACTTTACCTAACTCGTCTATGATTTCTTTTGCTTCGCTTTCAAGCAGACCTTCGCCACAAAACTTAAGCAAATAAGAGAGTTTTTTAACTTGCTTTTCATCACCACATTTTACTGCATTATTATAAAGTTGCATTAAATCATTAAAATTTTTAACTGTAAACAGATCAGAATATTTTTCATATATTTCAGATACATTTAAATCAGGCTTTAATCCTGAAAAATGCAAATAATATTCCTTGTCTACTGAAGATAAAAATTCTTCAGCATTCTTTTTATACTCTTCAAGATTTATGCTAATATTTTTCATAATTAAGAAACATTTGATTTTATTACATTTATAATGCTGTCTTTATCAAGTCCATAAGCCTTATAAAGTTCAGCAGGACTGCCGGAAGCTCCAAAAATATCCTTAATTCCAATTCTAATTACTCTAGTTGGCATCTTTTCTGATAACAACTCACAAACAGCACTGCCAAGCCCACCAATAATATTGTGATCTTCAACTGTAAAAACAATTTTTGTTTTTTTAGCACTTTCAAGTAACAAATCCTCATCCATCGGTTTTATAGACGACATATTGATTAAATCAACTTCTATACCTAAAACTTCCAACTCTTTTACAGCTTCAATACATATATGAGTTGTAAATCCAGCAGTAATTACTGTTGCCTTTTCTCCTTGAAATAATTTTACAGCCTTTCCAATTTTAAAATTATAATTTTCATTAAATATTAGTGGTGATGCACTCCTTGTAAGTCTTACATAACAAGGACCTTTATATTCCGCAACTGCATCTATTACTTTTCTTGTCTCAGTACCATCAGAAGGAGAAATAACAACAATTCCTGGTATTGACCTAGTTATTCCTAAATCCTCAATTGCCTGATGAGTTGCACCATCTTCACCAACAGAAATGCCGCAATGCGTTGCACAAATCTTGACATTTAAGCCCGGATAAGCTACAGAAGTACTTAATTGATCGCATGCTCTTTTTGTAGCAAATACACCAAAAGTAGAAGCGAAAGGAATTTTGCCCATTGTAGACAAGCCAGCAGCAATACTCATCATGTTAGCTTCAGCAATTCCTAAATTAAAAAATCTTTCAGGAAACTTTTTTGCAAAAATTGCAGTCATTGTAGACTTAGAAAGGTCACAGTCTAGAGCAACAATATCTTTATTTATTTCTCCAAGCTGTGCAAGCCTTTCTCCATATGCATTTCTAGTTGCTTCTTTTTTATCACCCTGGTATAAAATCTTTTTTGTTTCTTCAGGAATCATTTATGCCCCTCTCAATTTTTATTTTTTAAACTAATTATTCGGATTAATTTAACTTTAGGAAAATTAAAATGCTTTTTCATGTTTATTATTATAACTTTATCTACCTAATTATAATTATTACAGTCTTATTA
>CAYLWJ010000017.1:0-18407 GCA_964387355.1 uncultured Actinomycetota bacterium
AATTCAAATTTTTTACAAAGTAATGAATTATTCAGCATGAACTAATTAAATAAATAAAAAAATACGTTATTTATATCTTAAAAATTAGTGTTATTAAATAATAAAATAATATTATTTTTATTTTTTAATAAATATAGTCAACTAAAAAACTTGTTTTAATTAATAAAAGAGCTAGTTATAATAAACTATAGAATAACCTATAGCAAAAATAATTTGCCTGGATTTAAAATATTATTTGGGTCAAAAGTATTTTTTATTTTTTTCATTAAATTGTAAACCTCATCTGAGACCTCAAGTTTTAAAAATTTGGCTTTTGTAAGGCCAATTCCATGCTCGCCTGAAAGAGTTCCTCCAAGTTCTATAGTCTTGATAAAAATTTCCTCTATTGCTTTCTCCACTCTTTTTTCTTCCTCTTTATCCCTTAAATCAGTTAAAATTGTTGGGTGAAGATTTCCGTCTCCTGCATGTCCAAATGTGCCAATTAATATGTTATGTTTTTTTGCAACCTCATTAACAAATTCAACAAGCTCAACTATTTTACTTCTAGGAACTGTAGCATCTTCAAGTATTGTTGAAGGTTTAACACGGGCAAGAGAAGAAAGAGCAGCACGCCTTGCTGACCATAGAGAGTCTCTTTCATCATCTGACTCTGCAGTTTTAAAATAAACACAGTTGTTATCTTTGCAAACTTTTTCAACAACTTCAGCCTCTTTTTCTATTCCGCCCTTCTGACCATCAACTTCAATTAACAGCATTGCTCCAATATTTCTATCAAGACCAATACCAAGGTAGTCTTCAATTGCATTAATTGTTACATTATCAATAAATTCCAGTGTTGCTGTTATAACCCCATTTGCAACAATTTCTCTTACTGCCTTTGCCGCATCAGTCATTTTAGAAAAATTTGCAAGCATGCTAATTTTGGCAGGCGGAATAGGCAAAAGTCCAAGTGTTGCTTTTGTTACAATACCAAGAGTTCCTTCTGAGCCAACTATTAAATCTACTAGATTATACCCCGATACACTTTTTACCGTTATTGCTCCAATTTTTATAATTTCCCCAGTGGGTAAAACCACCTCAAGTGATTTTACATAATCTTTTGTTACACCATATTTTAAACCTCTAAGGCCTCCAGCATTTTCAACAATGTTTCCTCCAATTGTAGAAGTTTTTAAACTTCCTGGATCAGGCGGATAAAAAAGACCATATTTATTTGCTGCTTTATCTACATCAATTGTTACAGCACCCGCTTCAACCTCAACAACAAGGTCGACAGGATTTACATCAAAAATTTTATTCATTTCAACTGTGACAAGTAAAATTCCGCCATTTACGCTAAGACAGCCTCCACTTAAACCAGTTGCAGCACCTCTTGGAGTTACTGGAATTTTGTTTTCATTAGCAAATTTAAGTATTTGACTAATTTGTTCTGAATTAGAAACTTTAACAATAACATCAGGCACATATTCGAGCCTTGTTGAATCATATCCAAAGCAAATTTTATCTTCTAAATCTGTATATACCTTGTCATCTCCAACAATTTCTTTTAAATATGAAATATATTGCTGTTTCATTTTTTGCCTTTATTATTTACCTTCATTATTTACAATTTTCAAAATTATTTATGTAAACTTAGATAATTTATAATTTATGATAATACAATTTAAATATAATTTATTAAATTTATAATAATTACATTATAATAATTATAATAGGTAAATAAATTAATAAGTTATAATAAGCTAAATTAACCTATAAACTGTAATTATAAACTGTAATTAAACCAATTAAGCCATATTAACTTTTTAAAATAGGAATTACGTAAGGTCCTTCTGGAATAATGCTAATTTTTGCATTTTTCCCAAATTTTTTAAATCCAGCTTCTATTGCCTCTTCTACTGAATTTACAAGTTTTAAAGTTGTTGGTGGAATATTATATGAGCTTGCAAGCAGACAGCCACTATATAAATAAATTTCAGCTTTTTTTCTTGCTTTTACTAGCTCTTCAAATTCCCACTGATCAATTTTAAAATAGTCTTTTTGCCATATTTTTTCCATGAATGCATCTAAGTCTGCTTCCTGCTGAATTATTTCTACAAATTCTTTTGAGCCAATTTCTTCTGAACATTCTGCTGCTGTAATGATTATACCGTTCTGTTTTACAGCAGGCATTGCACCAACCATGCCTTTTATTACTTGATAAAGTGTTGCGTCAAGTGGCAATCCTCCACCAGTAGTTATGACTATATCAGCTTCACTTTTTATAATACAACTGCTTGATTCTAAACAAACCTTAGCACCTTCATAAAAAGCTGCCTCTAGGTCTCCACTAAATATCCCTGTAACCTGCTTTTCTTTATTAATTGTTGCATTTATTATAAAATCTACACCGGCTTTTTTTGCAATTTCAGTTGATTCTTCATGAAAAGGATTACCTTCTAAAATACCAAAAGCTGCTCTTGGTGATTCTAGTATTTCAGGACCATGAAAATGTTTAAACATATCTTTATAACTTATCCCAGGGCAAATTGCTTTTCTGCCGCCAGAAAAACCAGCCATAAAATGCGGCTCAATTAAGCCAGTTAGTATCTTAAAGTCAGAATTTAAAAAATATTTATTTAAGATTATGGGTGTACCACGGTGTGTTTTTCCAATGTACTGACAATCATCTAAATTTCTGGCATCATGGTTAATTATATTATAACTGCTTGCAATATCCTTACCTACTAAAGTTTCAAGCTCTTTTCCTAAGTTTGGCCTATGCAGACCAGTAGCAACCAGTATTATTATTTGTTCTGTTTTTATTCCAAAATTATGTAGTTGAGGTAAAAGCGACTCAAGAATTAATTTTGTTGGAGCAGCTCTTGTAATGTCTGAAATCACAATGCATATTGTCTCAATTTTACCTTTATTTTTTAACTTATCAAATAAAGGCTCCGTTCCAATTGGGTTATTTATACTTTTTATTATTTCATCAGATGGGTTTTTTAAAGGTTTAACAGGCTTACTTGAAATTATTTCAAGTAAGTTTTTGTCAGGTATTTCTACTTTTAACTTTTCATTTCCATAATCCAGTTGAACAATCATAAGCAAACTCTCTAGTATTATTACAGAACATTTATTACAGAGTTATTATAACTGAACTATTATAACTGATCTATTACTATAATTGAGCTATTACAAAATAGCTATATATCTGAGTTATTACAGAACAGCTCTATATAAATCTTTATTTGGAGCAGCTATTATTTGCCAGTCTACAAGAAAGTCTTTTTGTTTCGGGTACTCAATTGCCTTATTTACAGACTCAGTTACATCGGATAAAAGACCATTTATTATACAGATATTTTTTCCGCCTAGCGCTCGAGCAATTCTTACTTCAACTAAATCTATATTTGTTGCTTTTATTGCACTATCAGCAGACCAGATTATTGACGGCGCAGTTAATGTTTCAATAACACCAATCGATGCAGGTGTTTTAACATCATTAGTAGATGTAAGCGCAGAAAAAAGCTGTGGATAAACATTAGCTATAACCACGCTATCTATTATAAAATCATTAGCATAAAATTCTACAGCTGATAAAGAATCTTTTACTGCACTTACAAGCCCAGAAAAAATTATGTAATATTTCCCTGGACAAATTGTTTTTGCATCAATTATCTCAACGTTTGCAGCTTTTACTATCTTATCAACAGCATCAATTCCTACTGCAATGCTTCTAAATTCAACTACACCAATTGACCTTTCCATTATCTATGCCGCCTTTTAATTTAAAATAAGCTCCTAATCTAAAATAAATTACTAATTAATAAAATACTCTATTATTTTATTTTTTTTAGCAAACTATTTTTAAATCTAATTTTCAATAATTTTTAGCATTTACTTTTTACTTTTTTGCTACTCACTTTTAGACTTAGCCTGCGTTGGAGCTTTCTTAGGTATTTGACCGCTTCCAGACCTAACCATTCTACCAGAAACAACTTTATCAACTTCGGTGTGTGGTCTTGGTATAACATGAACTGATACAACTTCACCTATTCTTTTAGCTGCAGCTGCACCTGCATCTACTGCTGCTTTTACTGCACCAACATCACCTTTTACTGTCATTGTAACTAAACCACTTCCAGCATATTCTTTGGATACAAGTCTTACGTTTGCAGCTTTTACCATTGCATCTGCTGCTTCTATTGCTGCAACAAGTCCTCTTGTTTCAATTAATCCCATAGCTTCTTCCATCTTAACTATCTCCTTTCAAATATAAATCATATAAATCTTATAATTATTAAAAATTCTAAAAATTTTAAAAATTTTAAAAAATTACCTAACAAAATTCATACTGCCGTTCATTACAAGTCTTCTTTCACGTGTAAATGTTTGTGGCGTTGTTACACCTTCTCCAGTTGCACCTGCTATTGTCCAAGTTGTTCCGCCTTTGTAAATGTCACCAGCAAGAGCTTGAGACGGACCATTTACAACAACAAAAGTGGTATTTATCTCTTGGGCAAATCTTGTAATTCTATCTATATTATTTGAATGAATAATTGCTGTGTGTTTAAAATTATGCTCAACTTCAACAGCAAGCTTTACTGCCTCATCAAAGCTGTCAACCGCTACTATTGGCAGTACTGGCATCAGCTGTTCATGTACTACCATTGGATTGTCTTTAGTTGTAACAAATACCGCAAGCCTAACATCTGAGCTAACATCAATTCCTGCATCTTTTAATATAACTGAACAATCCTTTCCCATGTAGCTTTTAACAATTTCACCATCTTTTACTACTAAATTTAATACTTTTTGAGCTTGGGCTTCATTTAATACTATTGCATTTTCTTTTGAAAAAGCATCAAGAAGCGAATTTAATACACTCCTTTGCACAATGCATACTTTTTCTTCATTACATAATATATTGTTGTCAAATGAAGCACCCTTTATTATATCTCTTGCTGCCTTTTTTACATCTGCAGTGTCATCCACTACTACTGGCGGATTTCCCGGCCCTGCCCCCATTACTCTTTTACCGCTTTTCATCGCAAGTCTTACAATACCAGGACCACCTGTTACAACAATTAAATCTATATCAGGACTTTTAAAAACAGCAGCGGCATTTTCTATTTTAGACTGAGATGCGGCTGTAATTAAATTTGGAGGTCCACCCGCTGAAACAATTGCATTATGAACTATTTTAAATATTTCAATAGTACAATTATGTGCGCTAGGATGAGGCAGGTAAACTACAGAGTTTCCTGCACTAATCATACAAATTGTATTATTAATTATTGTAGGTACTGGGTTTGTCATTGGAGTTATAGCCCCAATCACTCCAAATGGAGCACCTTGTATTGTAAGAGTACCGTTATCATCTGAATAAGTTTTGACTTCCAAATATTCAGGCCCAGGTGTATAAAGTGCTGCTACCTCATTTTTTACAATTTTATCTTCAATTCTACCCATTTTTGTTTCTTCTACTGCCATTCTTGCAAGTCTTTCCTTATTTTCAAGGGATGCTTTTCTAATATTGTCAACAATTTTATATCTAATTGCTCTTCCTTGCTGAATAAATTTAGCCTGTGCCTGCTTTGCTGCTTTTATTGCATCCTCAATTGAATCAAAAAGCCCATTTGATGACAAATAAGAAACAGGGGTAGTTTTAAGAGTGCTCTGCCCAACTGAAGCAAATAAATTATTAACAACTTCTCGAACTATCTTTTCAACTTGAGCTTCATCTATTGCCACATCTTACCTCCTGTTAATTTGTTTTAAAAATATATTAAAATATAAAATAAAAAAAGTTTATATAAAGTTCATATAAATGTTATTTTTGTTAAAGCATTGCCTTAATAAATTACTTAAATTACCATTTATTCTTAAAATATTATTAAAGCAATACACCTAATAAAGTTTTTTAATAACTTTATAGATATAAATATTCAAAAGAATTAAGTTAAAAAAAATTAAGTCTCATAAACAATATTTATGCCTCTTTTTACTGCCTCATCTTTGGCAAGCGGTGTAAGTATAACATCTTTTGTTACTTTAATACCTGAAGATGCATAACTATCCAAGTCTGCTACAGTTATTAGTATCTTTTTAGTTAAGCTGCTTTCTTTATTTAAGCTGCTTATAGAATCCCCGCTTACTGTAGAAGCGCTGAAACCTGACATGTTGCTGGAGCTATTAGCTTGTGCTTTTAATCCGTCTTGAGACTTACCGGACGACACTACTGTTTTTACAGCTTGGCTTACCTGTTGTTCTGTTACTGGAACACCTGCTGCAATTGAACAGATATTTTTTAAGACATTTGGATCTGTAATTTCACCAACAAAACTTGAATCAGGTATACCTGGCGGTATTTTATCAGAATCTGCCATTTGCGGTTCAAGTGGGGCTATGCATGATGCATCAACTATCTCCACAATTGAACCGTTTACAAGGTCTGCTGCATTACCATCATCTGTATCAACATGAAATTCAGTCTTAAAATCTGGTGCAACTCTAACCTGAACATTATTAAAAGTAAGCCCTTTTGGACCTGGAACTCTAATATCTACTAACTGATTATCTTTAATACCAAAATACTCAGCATCTTCTGTACTCATATGAAGATGTCTGTTTGCCCTAATTACCCCTTCAGTTAAGTATACAGCACCTTTAGGTCCAACCAAAACACATGATGCTGAACCTGCAGTATTACCACTTTCTCTAACAGGTGCATCAATTCCAAGTATTATGCAGTCAGTTTTAGCAAGTTCTACTTGAGTTTTTGATCTTAGTGGACCTAAAATTCTAACATTTTGAATTGCTGTTAGTTTTGGTCCAACTATTGTCACTGTTTCTTTACAGGCATATCCAGGATTGTACAGTTCTCTTAACACATTCAAAATATAGCCTTTACCAAAAAGTATTTCTAAATGTTCACGGCATAAATGAACATGTCTAACTGAAACACCTGTTACAATTTTTCTATCCTTTCTTTGGCTAGTCTGAGTGCTGCTGGTCTGAGTGCGGCTAGTCTGAGTGCGGCTGGTTGGTGCAGACTGGGCAGAGCTATATAACGATGACGCCTGTTGGCCTTCAAAGCCAGATATGCTATAGCTAGAGCTAGAGCTATTAATACTCTGGCTAGCTTTTTTAGAGGCAGCATCAAGGCTAAATAACCCTTGAGAGCTTAATTTTTCCAAGACATTTTTAACAACGTCTCGTATTAATTGTTCGGTATCCAATTTAATACCTCACTTACTATATTTGGTATTTATTTTTTCTATGCCGTAGTCTTTAAGTTTTTCTAATTCGTAGTCTTTAAGCAATATTGCCCCAATTTTAGCAACGTTATCTAAATATTACTGGGCATTATTATTGGGAAATTGGGAACTACTTACTGCGGCAATATCATATCAAGTTCTGGGTGAGGCCTTGGTATAACATGAACTGAAACAAGCTCGCCCACTCTTTTAGCTGCTGCAGCACCTGCATCAACTGCTGCCTTTACTGCACCAACATCACCTTTTACTATAACTGTAACAAATCCGCCTCCAATTCTTTCTTCGCCCATAAGTGTTACGTTTGCAGCCTTTACCATTGCATCTGCTGCTTCTATTGAGCCTACAAGCCCCTTTGTTTCAATCATTCCAATTGCTTCTCCTGCCATTTTACTTCCTTTCCTTTCCTTTTAATTTTTCCTATTTAAGTGTTTTTTAACATTATATCAAAAAGATAACATTTTACTTATATGTATTTAAAAAATTTCAAATTACTAAAAAATTTTAAATTATCTAAAATTTTAAATCATCCAAAAATTTAAATTATCTTAATGTTAAAAATTTTAAATAATATTTTAAAAATCTCAAATTAATATTTTCAATACTACATAATAATAATGCTACAAATTATTTTTTTTAACTTTTTAATTTAAGTACATTTTTTACAACAGCTGTAATAATTTCAACCAGCATATCTCTTGTTACTTCTATTTTTTGGTCACCTATTTTATTTTTGCTCTCACCACTTAAATTAAAATTATCATCAGAATTATTATCAGCTGTTCTTATTATTTTACCATCAATTCTGCAGCCAGGATAATTTTTAGTATCTAACCCAAACTGCTCTCTAACTTTTATAACTTTTTTAACCTCTTCTTCGCTTAAAATATTTACATTTCCTAAAAGTCTTGCAATAAAGCTAATTTTTGCAAAAAGCTCTAAACTTTCCATTCTATAATACGCCTTAAAAACATCTTCCCCAATTGAAAGAGCTCCATGGTTTTCAAGTAAAAAAACAGAATAATTTTTCAAATAAGGCCTTATGTTTTGAGGAATTTCCATTGTAGATGGAGTTCCAAACTCTGTTAAAGGAATTGAACCAAGCCCAATAATTATTTCAGGCATTACACACTGGTCAAGTGGTATTCCTGCAACAGCAAAACCTGTTGCATATGGCGGGTGTGCGTGAACAACTGCATTTACATCTTCCTTATTTTTATATACATCCAGATGCATTTTTATCTCAGATGAAGGTTTTAAAAAACCATCAATTTGCTCACCATCAAGATTAACTTTTATAAGTTGGTCTGTTGTAAGATAACCCTTACTCATACCTGTTGGAGTACAAAGAATAGTGTTAGGCCCAATTTTAACTGAAACATTGCCATCATTTGAAGCTACCCAACCATTTGCATGAATTCTCTTACATATATCTATAATATCATTTCTATGTTGGCTTTCAGTTTTCTCCATTAATAACCATTCCTTCAATTTCTTTTATAATTTCTTTCATTTTTTTATTTACTTTTTTATTTATCTTATCTATCTTATTAAATTAGCTATACTATTAACAAGTTAGCTAACCTAATTTAGCAAATTCTAATTTAGCTACCAAAACAATTTTAGCACATGCACCTTGCAGGCTCGAAAAACCTTAAAATATTTTTATCAGGACTTTTTACAATTCTAAAAGCTAGCAGCGAGCCTTCGTTTTTTAAAAATTCTACTGCCTGCTTTACAGCTTCTTCAACTGCAGACAACTGTCCAGTTATAACATAAAAACTATTTGCACCGCAACCTTTACCTAACCTTAATTCAACTATTTCAACTTCTGCCCTGTCAAGACTTATATCTGCAGCACTTATTATATTTGCCATGTTTTGGCTTTCAATTATTCCAATGGAATCTGTTATATTTAGCTTAACTTTTCCACTTATTGCATCAATTACTTCTTCATTTATAGCTGTAACTGCCTGCACACTATATACCTGATTATTGCCAATTTTTTTAGCTGTCTCTATTGCTTTTAAAACTGCTTCTACATCACCTTCAACAATAGTTAAATACTTACCAGGACAAAGAGTTGTTGCAAAAACAAGTGAAACATTTGCTGATTTTAGCATTTCATCAGTAGTATAAATGCCTCTAGCTATACTTTTAAATTCAACTATTGCTAAGTTACTTTCTAAATTTAACAAAGTTTTACAACCCTTCTTTCTTAATTTCCAAAACTCTTATATGTTGTACTAAATATAATTACAAATATAACTCTATAAATATATCTTAATTTATAAGTAAGTATTAAATAAATATAAGCTAATAAAACTCACACTTATGTATAAGTATATTTTACATATACTTTTTTTAACTTTTTTCAACAATTATATAATCATTGCTTATTTCTTTAACAACTCCATCAATTGAGCTGTGAATATTTGAGCCAATTTTATCCTCAGGAATTTTTGCTATTATTTGTCCAGCAACAACTTTATCGCCCACATTAACTATAGGAATAGACTTTGCACCAATATGTTGGGTTAAGTAAAGTTTTACAAAATCTATCTTTGCATCAAATTGCTTTAGTTCAGTTTTTACATCATATTCTTCAATATTAAGCCTTGAAATAAGCCTGTTAACAGGAACTTTTCTATATTCTCTAAATTCATTCACGTTTAAATCTTTTCTTGTATGCGGATTTTTAACTTTTAACTGTGCAAGTTTTTCTTTAATATAATTCAACAATGATCTAGGAGATAAATCAACTGGACAGCTAAAAAGTTCACATACTCCACAATCACAGCATAAATATGAAAAAGAAAATCTCTCTAATTCATCATCATTTAAAGTGCCTTTATACATCTTTTTCATTAATTCATCAGGAAATAAACTATGCCCAAGTAAATATCTGGGACACAAATCTGTACACATTCTACAAGAAAGACAAATAGCCTGAGCTCTTTTAACTTGATTTGCTTTACTTCTTAATTTCTGAATTATTACAATGTTATCAGAAGGAAGCACAAGTATTGACTTAGTAGTTTTTTTAACAGCATAATCTGTCTCATCAATTAATTTACCCATCATTGGTCCGCCATCTAAAACCTTAAAGTCTTTAGATTTATCAAGTCCACAATAATCCAAAATTACATTTATAGGTGTTCCAACAGGAACTATTATAGTTTGAGGAAATTTTACTTGCCCATTTACTGTTACAAATTTTTCCGTTACTGGAATATTTTTTAGAGCATTTGCTACATTAAAAAGTGTTTCTACATTTGATACAACTACTCCTACCATTAAAGGGATTCCGCCTTCAGGAACAATTTTACCAGTAATTTCATAAACCAATACTTGTTCATCGCCAGCCGGATAAAAATTATCCATTTTGTAAATCTCAAAATCATTTATATTATTTTTTTTCTTAAATTGTTCTATAACTTCAATTGCACTTTTATATTTAGCTTTTAACGCTAAAACCACTCTTTTAGCTTCAAGCAACTCTGAAGCTGTTTTTATTCCTTCATATACTTTTTCAAAATAATTTTGAATAAGTATCTTATCAACATCAATTAATGGTTCACATTCAGCTGCATTTATAATAAATGTATCAACTTTAGCACCATATTTAATATAAGTAGGAAAACCAGCACCTCCAGCGCCAACTATTCCAGCATTTTTTATTAATTCTATTTGTGGTTTTGACATTTTAATTTAAATCTATCCTTTCAACTTTAGCTACTAAAGAACCATCTACATCTTTACCCTTTGTAATATCAGTTCTTTTTGCAGTGCTACCTGTTACCATTAATGCAATTTCTCCTTCACCAAGCCCGACTGTATCAACTGCAACAAAATACTCTTTTTTTCCTGTTAAATCTACATCAACAGATTGAACAAATAACAACTTAAAACCTTCAAGAGATTTTATTTTAATTGTAGTTGTAACACTGCCAATAACTTTTACCATTTTCATAAAATATTAACCTTATTCCTTCTAAACATTTATCCTAAAATAGTTTTTCCGATTTTTTCCATGTCTACTTTATCAACTATTGCAACGATTGACCCACGCAAGGGTATGTTTTCTTTCCCCATTGCTTTGCATATTGTTCCACCATCAGCAATCCATATTATTAAATTGCCCACAGCAGCACCTAAAAAATCACCAACAATTTCATTATTACCAACAACATTACCATCTGGGTCTAACGGTTCAACAATTGCAAGTTTTATTCCATGCAATTTATCATTTTTTATGGTTGAAACTACATTTCCAATTACTCTTCCAAACTTCATTTTTTATTACTTTTTTATTATCTGCTTATTTATCATCTAATTATCTAAATTATCTAAATTATTTAAATTATTTAAATTATTTAAATATTATCTTAATAAAATTACTAATCTATCTCAATTTATCTTAATCTACTTCATAAATTAATTATCTAATAAATTAACTCAATTCCAATTTTTTTAAAATATTTTAAATAAGAGTCCTGTGGTTTTTTATCTGTCACAACTATATCAATATCTTTAAAATCACAAACCTTAGATAACGATGTTTTATCAAACTTGCTAGAATCAATTAAAACTACTTTTTGCAAAGAATTAGAAATCATTACCTTTTTTAAAGCTGCTTGAACTGGATTTTCCACTGTTATTCCTGCTTTTAAAGACAGGCCTAAGGCTGATATAAATGATTTATCTGCAAAGTATTCCTTTAAAAATCTTTCTGAATTTGGACCAATAAAACTTAATGTTGATTTTTGAAGCTCACCGCCAGGGCAAATGATTTTAATATTTATATTTTCCTTTAATTCATTAATTATTTCAAAGTTGTTTGTTACTATTGTAATTTCTAATTGTTTCTCAGAAATTTTTTTTGCCAAAGCTAATGCAGTAGTTGAGCTGTCTAAAAAAATACTCTCTCCAATTGATATTAGCTTTAAAGCTTTTTCAGCTATAATATTTTTTTGTACAGCATTTGTATGTTTTCTAATATTAGCAGAGATCTCACTAGTTGAGCTATTAACTTTAACAGCTCCACCATAAACTCTTTTTAAAACCCCTTCCTGTTCCAAAGACAAAAGATCTCTTAAAATTGTCATCTCAGACACATTAAATAAATGGGAAAGGTCAGATGTCTTAATGCCACCATTTTTACTTATTATCTCTGCAATTTTTAATTTTCTCTCAATTGCCAACATGTTCTTTTTTAAAACATCAAATATTATTAAAATATTATAAATAAAAATATTGAAATTTATATTGTTTTTTAAATTAATGTTGTTTTTTGTTAAAAATTGTTTAATGTTATTATTTTATGTTATTTTGTTTTATTCGTCAATAAACAAGTCTTCATCCATAAAAAATATTTTTTCAGGAATTATTGGCTTAAAATCCATCTGATTTAAAATATTTATTTTTTGCTTTATTATCAAAAGCTTCTACACCAACAATTTCATCATTAAATTTATTTTCTTTTATTGCTTGCAACGCTTTTAAGTTGCTTTCATAGCTAAAAACATCTTGGTCATATCTAGTAATATTATTTTTCTTGGCTAATTGTTCTGTTATTTGACCCATGTGTAAATTATTAAAAGGACACCATAGACCGTCAGTAATCATTTCGTCTATTAAACTTTGATGACCTAATTTTGAACCCCAGCGAGTATTAAAATCTAAATACGGGCTCATTGACATATTTTCTATTCAACCAGCAAAATATAAGCTGCCCTTGTTAAATTTAATATAATTGAAAGCTAGTTCAGCTGCTTTCATTGAAGAACCGCAAACTTTATTCACTGTAAAACAAGGCGTTAAATAAGATAAACCAGCTTTTAGTGCACACTGTCTTGCAGGATTTTGACCCATACCTGCCTGTAAAACCATTCCAATTATTACACCATCAATATGATTTATTTGTTCTATTTCCACTAACAATAAATACTCTTTTTTTACTATTACTATAATTATTACTATAATTATTAAAACTCATTTATTACTTTTTTTATTGAAACTCATATATAATTATTGAAACTCTTATAATATAAAATATAAAACAATCTAACTTTTTAACTGCTTAAGGCAGTAATTTATATGCACCTGCAATAGTTGGCCAACCTTTGCAAATTTTAAATCCTTCAGCATATCTACAACCAGGTGTTCCTGCCTGAGTAGCAAGTAAAACTGCTTCCGCCTCCATCATTTCAACATAAGAAACACCAAAAGCATCCCTGCCCCATTCACCCTGCTGACTGTCATGACATAAAAACATCTTTTTCTTCATTTCAAAAGTATCAGTAATATCAACATAATATTCAGGGACAAAATTAATAACTCCTAAAGTAGTATAATAGAATAATGCCGGGACTTTTGAACAAACTTCATGTTGGGTTTCAATTAATTTAACTACGCTTAAAATTCTAGCAGTAAAGGCTAAATAACCAGTTATATCATGATCTTGGTTATAATCGTTATAAGGTTCATGTGAAAATATCACATCTGGTTTAGCCATTCTAATAGCATCAATAAATTTTAATCTGGATTCTCTATTATCAAATAAAAATTCATCCTCAAAGTCCATCCAGATTAATTTTGCACCAATTAAATCAGCTGAATTTTGAGCTTCTTGTCTTCTAATTTTTGCAATTTCTTCCTTAGTGTGCCTATAAGAGCCAATACACCCATTAGTTGCTACTGCAATAAAAACTTCATGACCTTGCTTAGCATATTTAGCAAGAGTTCCACCAATTTGAAACTCAACATCATCTGGATGTGCGCCAAATGCTAGTATTCTCATTTTTAACCTCACTTTTAATAAAATTTTGTTTCATTAATTTATCATTTTTATCTAATTTAAATTTATCATTTTAATTTATTTCTTATTCAGGTCTATTAATTTGCTACTTATAATTTCTATAATTTCTAATTTCTATAATTTCTTATTTATCTAAATCTATTTTTAAAATTACTTCCCGTACTATTTTTTCTATAATTTCTGAGCTTAAAAACCCTTTATTAACAGCAGTCTCATTCTCATTAAACCTGGTATTACTGATATTATTACCTAAAAAATCTAAAGCTTTGTTTTTTGTATCAAAAATATCAACATCTAACCTTACAACATCCAAAAAACCACTAATTATTGCTTTAAATAACTCTGGAACATCCTTTGTTCCGCTATATTCAGGGTGTCTTGCAAGGTAATCAAATGCTTTTTCTTTCCCAGCTCCACACATTTCAGTATATATACATATTTTGGGGCAACCAAGTGAAATTAACTTTTTTAAATCTTCTGGCGCAATTCCTGTTCCGCCATGAAGAGTGAAGAATAAATTTCTTTTATCGCTTAATGCTTGTTTTATTTGATTAAACCTATCAAAATCAAGCTTAGGAACACCTTTATAAAAACCGTGGGCATTACCAATTGAGACAGCAAATATATCAATGTTAGTTGCTTCAACAAATCTTCTTGCCTCATCTGGATCAGTCATTGTGCTTTTAATCTCTCCTGTTGTACTGCCAACAGCACCTAATTCACCTTCACAAGCAACACCATACTTGTGGCATAACTCAACAGCTTCTCTTGTTAATTTTACATTTTCTTCAAATGGGAGAATTGAGCCGTCAATCATTACAGAGGTGAATCCGGAATCAATGCATTTTTTTAAAGTTTCAATATTCTGACCGTGACTTAAATGAAGACCAACAGGAATTGATATGCTTTCTGCAATTTTTCTTGTCAAAAAGCCTAAATCATAAAAATTTATATATGGCTCTAAAACAGCAGGAACTGTAATTAAAACAGGAGCTTTTAATTCTTCACAAAGCCGAATTATTGCAGCAGCTTGGTCCAAACTTAAAACATTATATGCACCAACACCATATTTTCTATCTCTTGCATCTTTTAAGATATCAAGAGTATTTACTAACGGCATGCTTTTTATCCTTTCTTTTTAAGTTTAATTTAGATAATTTATAAATTTAATTTC
The DNA here is from genome assembly GCA_964387355.1 of uncultured Actinomycetota bacterium. Lineage (GTDB taxonomy): Bacteria > Actinomycetota > Humimicrobiia > Humimicrobiales > Humimicrobiaceae > Calidifonticultor. The sequence continues at coordinate 15,257 of CAYLWJ010000017.1, forward strand.
AGCTTAATTTGTCTTACTACTTCATCAGATATTATATTTATTAATTCAGGGGTCATATCTTTGGTTATATCTTTTATATTGCCAAGCCCAATAGCACTAGATTTAGCACAACTAGAAGTATCCGCCTTTGTTTTTTCAGTACTGCAGCCTTGACATTCAAGCAGCCTGCCTGTGCCAGCCAAAGTTTTTTTACCCATTTCCTTAAACCTATTTATATCACCAATTGCTTCAGGATTTATTATAGCTTTTGGCATTTCACCTTTAAGCAAGGCAAAAAAATCATCACAAAGCATATTTGAGTGCCTGTAAACAACTTCAAGCCCTGCACCAGCAATGTGAGGTGTTAAAACCATATTATCCATTTTTAAAAATGGATCATCAGCTCTAATCGGCTCTTTATGAAACACGTCAAGCGCAGCTCCTGCAACTTTACCTGAATAAATTGCTTCCCTTAAAGCCTTTTCATCAACAATTGCAGCTCTAGCATTGTTAATAAAATAAACGCCATCTTTCATCAATGAAAACTGTTCCTGGCCAATCATTCCCTTGTTCTTTTCTGTACCTCGCGCGTGTATGGATATAATGTCAGACCTTTTACATAATTCGTTTAACTCTACTTTTTCAACCCTATGCATGATAAACAAAGCATCTTTTTGATATGGGTCATGTGCAATAACTTTTAAATCAAACCCTTTTGCTCTTTTTGCAACTTCCTGCCCAACCGTTCCGAACCCCACAAGGCCTAATGTTTTTCCTGCAAGTTCTATGCCTTTTCTTGACTCCCATGGACCTTCAAGGCTCATATCCCAAATTACATCTTTTTCACTTCCATAGGTTTGTGCAGGTGCTGTAAATTTTCCAGACCTTAACTCCCTATCAGTTCTAACTATTTGCCTAACCAAACCTATAATCTGACCCATTGTAAAATCAGCAACAGGTATAGCCTCTCTGCCTAGAGTATAAATTACAGGTATACCTAATTTTGTGGCATAATCAACATCAATATTTGCCCGTGGTCCACCTCTAATTGAACAAATTATTTTTAGATTTGTATTTTTTAAAACTTTCTCTGTAATTGGCTCATAACCTACAAATAAAACATCAAAACCTTGTAATTTTTCTATTAGTTGCTCCTCAGTACAAATTTCATGAGTTGCCCCCCAACAACAATGCTTAACCTCATGTCCTGCATCAGTCAGTCTTTTCATGCCTTCTTGGCTAAAATCAGCTGTAATAAAAATCTTCATTAGAAAGCTCCCCTATAAAATTATTCTAATTCAAACAAACTATTTACTTAATTATTATCTTTCGCTTAATTTATTATCTTCCGATTACTAATTACCTTCTGCTTACTAAATACCTTCTGCTTACTAATTATCTTCCGGATATAAAATAACCTTAATTGCTTTTTGACTTTTAACTAAATCAAATCCTTCTTTCCATTTAGATAAAGGTAATTTATGCGATATCATTGATTTTAAATCTAAAAGACCCTTTTGTGTCAATTTTATAACGTTTTTCCATGATATATAATCATAACCAAAATGACCTTTTATGCTAATATTTTTATCAAGTATTGGGTCAAGTGAGAAATTTACTGGATTTTCATCATAACCAATTTTTACAATCTGGCCTGTATTTCGAGTAATTTCAATTGCTTGTTTTAAAACAATTGATACTCCAGCACAATCTACAACAAGCGCAACTCCTTCACCATTTGTAATTTCTTTCACCCTTTGAATAACATCTTCTTTGTCAGCCATTATAGTATGAGTTGCACCAACTTTTTTGGCAACTTCAAATCTTTCACTATCATTTGATAATCCAATAGATATAACATTTGCAGCTCCTGCAACCCTTCCTACCTGAACTGCAAAAAGACCTAAAGGACCGACACCAAAAACTGCAATATCTTCCCCAGGATAAAATCTTGATTCCTGGACAACTGCTTTATAAGAATTGCAGCATGGATCAAAAATAGCAGCTTCTTCAAATGAAACATTTTCTGGTATTTTAAATAAAGGGTGAGGCATTTTTTGTAAAACTTCACCTGGTATCTTTACATACTTTGCAAAACCACCGTCCATGCCATAACCTATACCAAGTCTTTCAGGACACGCTAAATAATCTGCAGTTGAACAGGCATAGCATTTGTTACAAATATAACCTGTATTTTCTGAAACAACTCTATCTCCGACTTTCCACTCTTTAACATTTTTGCCTATCTTTGAAATTACACCTGAAAATTCATGACCTAGAATAACAGGCGGGTGCAATAAATTTTCATGACCTCCAGCATCAAATGCAATATCAGAACCACAAATACCAGCAGCTTTAACTTCAATTAATATATCATCGTCAGAAATTTCTGGAATTGGTACATCACGCAGCTCTGTCTCACCTTTACCATAACCATATTTAACTAGAGCTTTCATAATTTTATTCTCCTCCTATTTAAAGTTATTTTAAAATAGTCAGGCCTAAAATATTCTTCTGTAAAAAACAAAGGTAAACCTTTTTGATCATGAGTTGTTTGTTTAATTAACAGTAAGGGACTTCCTTCTTTGTAATCAAGTTTTTCAGCTAATTCAGCAGAACAGTTAACTGGTATAATCTCAGCTAAACTGTTGCCAATTTTTATACCCATGTCTACTTCAATAAAATTGTATAAAGATATATTTTCATCATTTTTACTTAAAAAAGGAGGCACCAGTCTTGGTGCAAAATAATCAATTGAATATACTATCGGTTTATCATCTGCAGTTCTAACACGGCGGCAAACAAAAACATCAGAGTTTTCTGGTATTTTTAAAGCATCTGCAATTTCTTTAGTAGCAGTAACTAATTTCTTTTCAAATAATTTTACGCCTGGTTTAAAGCCAGCAGAAGAAATCATTTCGGTAATTCCAAGGTTTATATCAATTGTGTCATTAATTCTGTCAAAACTACTGGATATAAAAGTGCCTATTCCATGTATAGTGTATATTAATCCTTCTTCTCGTAACACTTTCAGAACTTCTCTTAACGTAAGCCTACCAACTCCAAGTTTTTCTGCCATTTCATTTTCTGTGGGGAGTTTATCGCCAATTTTAAGATTATTTTTTTTTATGTACTCAATCAATAATTTTTTAATTGTAATGTATGTAGACAT
>CAYLWJ010000018.1:0-2475 GCA_964387355.1 uncultured Actinomycetota bacterium
ATTTTATCCTTAATATAATACCATTCAATTTACTCCTCAAGTGCATCAACTATATCATTATAGCATTGAAATATATTATATAAGGGAATAACAGGGAATAAAAAATTTAAAGCTACATTATCTGAAAGTTGAGGAATATTAAGTTTATAATCAACTATAATTTGATTTAATGTTTCAACAACAGTTGTAAGATAAAGATTTATATATATTGGAATGAAACATGCCCAACCTTGTAATTCATATTCTTTTCCTATTTTTTTTAAACCATCACATAATTGAATAAATGAAATCAAAGTCCAAAAACCACCTACACAACATATAAAAACCCCAAATGCAGATGTTGGAACTAATCTTGGAAATTTTACTCCCTTACCTTTACTCATTATTTTCTTCGGGCTTTGCATGATTTCACTATCAGGATACTCTCTACGACGATATTCTGGAATTGTATTCCTTAGTATATTGCCACACTTAATACAAATTTTTGCTTGCTCAGAATTTTTACAACCACAATTTGAACAAAGTATAAAAGATTGTGGTATATTATTTTTATAAGAAGAAATTTCTGGAGTTTGCCCACTTAATAAATTAAATCCGCATTGCCCACAAAATATTTGGCCTTCAATAAGTTGAGAGCCACACGTAGGGCATATACTTAATTTACTTTCTGGTATTTTAAATCCGCATTTCGTACAAAACTTCTGATTTTCCTTCAATTCCGTGTTACATTTAGGACAATTATTCATATTCCATAACTCCTTTCAAAATGATTAGAAATGAAAAATATGATTAGGTTTTGCAAATTATTATCATTAACTAAAAAGGATTTAAGATTTATCATCGAGGTAAAGTTAAAATTCTATGGGTTGTCTCTTTGGAGTTTTATAAATTAAAAAGTTATTAATTGAGGGTCTTTGGTGAAAGGGACAACCTCTATTGCAGTTTCACTTAGCCTACCCTTTTGGGTCGCCAGTAGTTTGAGTTTGCCCCCCCTCGCCTGCTGGCGAAAAGGAGCTTTCACCAAAAGGGCAAAATGTTGCCAAATGAAACTGCAATTAAAATTTTAACAAACAATTTTTTAAAGTAAAGAAATTTTTTATTTCAAAAATAAAATTACTTTTTAGGGGTGGTTAAAAGCTTCGTTTTTCTCCATTTTTCTTAGCTAATACTAATATGTAATGTTTTACCAATTGCTTGAGCGAATTTATCTAATGTTGATAGCCGTACATCTTCAACATGATTTTCGATGCGAGATATAGCACTTTTTGTTGTATGAATTCTTTCTGCAACTTCTTCTTGTGTATAACCAGCTTTTAGTCGAGCTTCCTTTAATAATACTCCAATCTTAAACTTATCATATCCACTCCAGAAATCTTTTGCCAGCTTGGGATTGTTTTTAAGACGCTTGTTAATATAATCATTAAATTTCATTGCATTTTCCTCCTAAAATAATTTTGTTTACATTCTTCGGCTCTTTCAATTTCTTTTTTAGGGGTCCTTTTTGTTTTCTTTAAGAAACCGTGCGTAAAGATAATTAAAGAACCATTATAAAAGAACCCTAACAGCCGATAATTATTTGAACTATATTCAATTCTACATTCCCAAATATCATCAGTACCGGGCAATTTCTTAAAGAATTGTGAAGGTATTTGATCTAACTCTGAAATTAGCCGCAATACCCACGCAATTTTTTGAAATACTTTATCTGGTAGTGAGTCAAGGAATTCAGAGACAGGACACCTTCCGGTTTCAGTAATGTAAAACTCAATAATTCTTTTGATATTAATTATGTTAGCATATAAATGAACACGATACAAGACAATTAATATTAGAAAGAAATGGAAGTTGCCTCAGCTAAATATAGTTACAATTTAAACATCCTGCTCGTAGAAGGATGCTGACAATAAAAAAATCCCCTGTAAAACAATTCAATTGCTACTGATTAGGTGAGACAAAAATTCCTTATTAACAATTCAGTGCTACTTATTAAGTGGGACAGAAGAGTTCCTTTTTTCTTATTTTCTTAGTAAGTAAAAGTAGGTAGTATGGAGTTATCCACAAAAGTTTGTAAACGTAGATAATCTTAAAAATCTTATAAAGAAAATTAGACTCCGCGGACTGCCCTGGAATTATGATTTAATCGCACTTAGAAGAGGATTGCTAAAAAACGCCACTTACTTATCTACCTATATTTTTTTTATTAAAAAAAATATTTGTTGATAACTTTTTTTTATCATTTTTCCCAAACTCTTTTAGCCTTTTTAGATGTTCTTGTTTTAAGCGAGTTGTTCTTTGTTCATCTGATTCTTTTATGTTTTCTAATATCTGGTTTTTAGGGGCTGGATTATTAACTTTTTCACTTTTTATTTCTTCTGGTTGTGATAATTCTTTCACTTCATAATTTTGCAAATACTCTTCTCTGATTATTTGCTTTAATTTTATATCGGTTAGGATTTTAGGTAAAGAATTAAAGGC
>CAYLWJ010000019.1:0-14507 GCA_964387355.1 uncultured Actinomycetota bacterium
ATATAACAGTTAAGCAGAAAGATATTCTTTATAAACTATGGTCTCTTTTTAATTTTAATAATAATTTTAATAATTTTGATGGGAATTTTAATAATAAAGAATTTAATCAAAATTTTTTAGATGGTTATAGCTTCTATCAAAATGATGGATTTGACAGGGCTATCTTTAATGGAAAAAATACATTTAAAGATATTTTCAAATTAACATCCAACTTTTCTAACGGTATAAAGTTTTATATAGCTAATAGATTTTTCAGGAGAATACTTGATACATATAAGCATAAGTTGGAACAACCTTTAAAAAATGTCGATTTTATTGAATTAGAGGATGCAGAAATATATCAAATCTGGGATAATGCTGAACCTTATATAATTAAATGGTTTGGTGAGGCAGCCTTGAGTGTAGGAAAATCCATAGACTGGATTAAAAAAGATGTTGACGGAATAATAAATGTTTTACCATTTACTTGTATGCCTGGAACAATGGTTACTGCAATTTCTAAAAGAATTAGGGAACATTTTGGTGTTCCCTGGTTAAACATTGCCTTTGATGGCTTGGAGCAAGGAACAACAGAAACAAGACTTGAAGCCTTTATGTTCCAGGCAAAAATTTACAAACAAAATAAACTTAACAAAAAACCTACTATACCTAAAGTTTCTAAAAAATAAATTAATATGCAAATTAATATGCAAGTTTGGGTTATGTAAAAAACCGTAAAAAAACCATTTAAAGTGCTTATATTTTTTTTATTTTTAAAAAGGTTTTTACTTTTTAAATAAATATACTACAGAAATCGTTGCTGTAACCTCAATTTCTTGAGGCATAATAACTGGTGGAGTTACCTCTTCCTGAGTAGACTTTAATTGTTCAAGTGTTACTTGATCATATAATGGTCCAGGAAATGTTGTTTCGCTTTCACTAATATATAAAATGCTATCAATGTTTAAACCCAAAGACTTTGCGATTGCAGAAGCTTTATCTTTAGCATCTACGGTTGCTTTTGCTAACGCATCATTTTTAGCATTTTTTCTTGACTGGTCTGTTAAATCAAATCCTATTGCTGAAATTCTTCCAGCACCGCTTTCTGTAGCTTTTGCTATTATTTCACTTATTTTTTCTAAATCAGTAGTTCTTACTTCAATAGTTGAAGTAACTTGATAAGCATAAATTGAAGGGGGTTGATTTTCTTTCGAGTAATCGTATAAAGGTGTCAATTCATAGGCAATTGTCTGAATTTTTAAGTCCTTTGCATTGGTTTTCTGAATTGCTTCAATTATTTGTTTTGAAATTTGACTATTTGTGCTTACTGCTTCTTGTGTAGTTGGTTTTTCTATTATTACTGATATATTAATAAATGTTTCATCAGGGAGTGTTGTTACTTTGCCTTGGCCAGTAACTGCTATTGTATTTTGAATAATTTTTTCTTGTGCTTGATAAGTATTTTTAGTACTTATTCCAGGAAATTTGGGTCTTATACAACTTGTCAAAAAAAACATTGTTAGAAAAAAAACAATTGTAGTAATTACCGATAATGCTTTAATAGTAGTTTTAGTATTTTTCATAATTTCTCCTTATCTATATTAATAACTTTGATATTACTATTTATGATTTTTAATTATATAATTTATATAAAATAAGTTCGATTGATAATTTAATAAATATAAGGTGTTTATAAATATTAGATATTCATTAAAATGTTTATTTAAATATGTTGAATAAAATTATTAAATGAAAAAATATCCATGTTATTGTAATTTTAAATAAGATATTTTATTTATTAGAATGATTTAAAATTGTTTTAAAAAAGTATACAATCTAGAAAATAGATAAATTTTTTTTATTATAATTTAATAAAATTTAATTTAACAAAATATAATAAACGTATAATAAACGGCTACTAGTCAAATATTTTGCCACAAGGCACAAATATTTAAAGTTGTATTAAAAAAGGAAGAATAATGATATTAAAATTTTTAGAAAAAATTCAAAGAACTAGTGATTGTTATTCTTTTATTTTTCAGCCTGAAAAACCAATTACATGGTTGGCTGGACAATATATGCAATTTACTATAGAGCATGAAAATCCTGATGATAGAGGTACAAGCAGGTATTTTACAATTTCATCTGCTCCTTTTGAAAATAATATTATGATTACAACTAGAATTGATTTTGAAAATTCAAGCACATTTAAAAAAGCGCTATTTTCTTTAGAAAAAAATCAGAGTATTTCTGCGCTTTTGCCACAGGGAGATTTTATTATTAATAATTTTGAAAAAAGTTATGTATTAATAGCAGGTGGAATTGGAATAACACCTTATAGGTCAATTTTACTTGACTTAGAATTTAATAATAAAATTAAGGATTTAGAAATATTCTTACTTTATAGCAATAAAAATAATGAAATAGTTTTTAAGGATGATTTTGATGAACTTGCAAATAAATACAGCACTTTTAAGGTTAGATATATAATAAGCCCTGAAAGATGTAATTTAGATTTAATAAAAATTGCAATACCTTTCTATAATCAAAGAATATTTTACATATCAGGTCCACCTGGCATGGTTAAAGCTATTGAAGAAGAGCTAATTTCCGATGGTTTTTCTGAAGAGAGTATTAAGCTTGATTATTTTCCTGGTTATTAAATGATAGTATAATTAATAATAATATAATTTATATAATTAATGATAGTGTAATTAATTAAATTAACAGCCAAAATGTCATAACGTCATTTTTATCTTTTTCGTGACATAGTTTTTGGAGCATAGTTCATTTAACAGTTACTTTTTTTTTCTGCATTTCATGTTTTGTTCTAGTATAATTAATATTAAAAATTAATAATAAATTAATAGTGGCAATTATCAATATTAACTATATATTAATTAAGGTAATTGTGAGCGCAGCTAATATTCAATAACAAAAAAGTTAATTTTAATATAACTTATACTACTTTCACTATCTTTAATATAAAGAATAATAAAGAGATAAAAGGAAAATGATTTAAAAATGTCAGATATAAATCTTCTTAAATTTATTAAAGATAATTTAACCTTAGAAAAATATTCAAGATTTAGATTTTTTGCTTTAAAGGACAAATATAGGGTTTGGAAATATACATTTGAGGAAATCTATTTTGCTGCTTTGCATTTTAGTTTATATCTGAAAGATAAAGGTATTTCTGAGAATGATAAGGTAATAATAAAAGGTCGAAATAGCCCAGAGTGGGTAATTTCATTTATTAGTATTCTTCTTTGTGACGCAGTAGTAGTACCTCTAGATATTAAGACTACTTCAGATTTTGATCAAAAAGTTTTTAATAAAGTAAAGGCAAAAGCTGTAATTCTCGATGATATTGACAAACAAGAGACAGAAGGCTTTTTTAGCAAAGCAGACGTTTTAAAATTTTATTTTGACCAAATAAATTACTTATCAGGCAAATCTATTTTTAGTAATTTTTCTGTTTCTTCAAACGCTGATAATAATTACAAAATTTTAGATAATTACAAAATCTATAATTTTAAGAATTCTCTTTCTAAAAGTTCTCAGCATCCTATTAAAAGTTTTATTAATAAAGATATAAATAATGATATCAATGGAAATGCACAAAGTGAATATGAACAATTTGAGCAATTAGAAGAATCTAAAGAAAGATTGGCTGAAATAATATTTACCTCTGGTACTACTTCAGAACCAAAAGGAGTAATGATTACTTATAAAAATATTGAAGCAAACCTAAAAGCAATTATACCAGTCATGCAAAAATACAATAAAATATTTAGGTTTATGATAAATCCAAAAATTCTTTCTGTGGTGCCTTTAAGCCACATGTATGGTCAGTTAATTGGCATTTTTACACCGTTAATGTTGAAATCATCAGTAATTTTTACCCAAAAAATATCACCGTCTCACATTTTAAATATAATAAAGGAACAAAAAATTTGGATTTTAGGCACATTACCTAAAATTCTAGAGATGATAAAAGATTATTTAATTAATAATTATAAACTTGATGATTATAAATTTATTAATAAATATAATAAACTGAAAAATAAAAAGTGGCAGTTAAGATTTTTATCGTTTTTAAACTTACATTTTAAAATAGGTTTTAGACTTGTTGCGATAATGGTGGGGGGAGCTGCGCTAGACCCTTCTGTTGAAGAATTTTTTAGAACAATTTCTTATTCAATATTTCAAGGCTATGGGTTAACAGAGACTGCTCCACTGATTACTCTCTCAGACCCAATAGGGGGAGCTGCTGGGTCTATTGGAAAAGTTTTACCGGGCCAGGAAATTAAAATAATCAATAACGAAGTTTATGTTCGTGGTGATAACGTAAGTGCAGGTTATTTTGAAGATTATGAGCAAACAAAAAAATCTTTTATTGATGGTTGGTTTAAAACTGGTGACTTAGTAGAAATTGATAAAAATGGCAATGTTTATTTTAAAGGCAGAAAAGATGACGTAATAGTAAGACCTGATGGATTAAATATTTACCCAAAAGATATAGAAGTAGTTTTAAAGTCATACCCAGATGTAAAAGATTGTGCTGTTGTTGCAATAAAACAGAACGGTAAAATTTCTTTGATAGCAGTATTAATATTAAAAAGCAATGCTAAATCTAATGCTGAAAAGATAATTCAAAATGCTAATAAGAAATTAAATGTATATCAAAAACTTTCAGGCTATTTTCTTTGGCAGTATGAAGACTTTCCAAGAACTCCCACAATGAAAGTTAAAAAAAATATTTTAGTAGATAATATAATAAAAAGCGGATATCTTAAACAAAAGATATCTAATTATGAACAAAGGGGATATGATTACACAACAGCAATTATTGGTGATAAAATAAAAAGCACTCATAAAGATACCAGTATAATTGTATCTTTAATTAGTAAAGTAAAAAAAATCCCTATAAATAATATAAATAAAATTAAATCAAATGCTAAGCTTGAGGAGGATATTGGACTTGATTCATTGGATTTAATAGAGCTTACATCGCGAATTGAGGAAAAATACAATATAAAAATAGATGATACTTTACTAACTAGAGAAACAACTTTAGAACAACTTGAAAATATTATCAGTAAACCTCAAAAAGAGGCAGCAAAAATACCTTTTTATAACTTTCCGTATTGGTTTGTAGTAAGAATATTAAGAACAGCTTTTCAATATTTTTTGTATCCTTTTATTTCTATGCTTTATATAAAAAAAGTAATAGGAAAAGAAATTTTTAAAAAAATAAAGGAGTATAAAGGTCCTGTTGTTTTTGCTGCAAATCATACAAGTAACCTTGATGCATTTGTAATTTTATACTCTTTGCCTTTATGGATACGAATGAAAGTTACAGCTCTAATGTCGATAGAGCATCATTTTTATCATTTTTTTTATAAAAAAGGACCAAAAATATTAAGGCTTATTGAGGCGCTAGGTTTTTATTTGCTTGTTAATTTAGCTGTAAATGCAACTCCATTATCAAGAACACATGGGTTTGTTCAGACATTAGAAAATGTGGGAAAACTTTTAGACAGAGGTTTTAATATTTTAATTTTTCCCGAAGGTGGAGTTACAACCGATGGGCAGATTAAAAAATTTGAAAGCGGCATAGGTATTATTGCTGTTGATATGAAAGTTCCAATAGTTCCTGTTAAGATAGAAGGGCTGTATAATATTTTAAGAAATGGGATTTTGCCGTGGGGTCATTTACCTAAGTTGCCAAAGGTTAAAGTGATATTCGGAGAACCATTACTATTTAATAAAAAAAATTATTTACAAGTTGCAAAAGAACTTGAAGAAATTATAAAATATAAGCTATAATTTTATAAAATTAATAATAAAAATAATAAGGTAAAAAAAATTTAATAGAAAGGAATGAAATGACAAAAAAATTACAAATTTATAAATGCGAAGTATGCGGTAATATTGTTGAAATGCTGCATGAAGGAAAAGGACAAATGTTTTGCTGTAATGAACCTATGAAGCTTTATGAAGAAAATACAGTTGATGCTGCTGTAGAAAAACATGTGCCTGTTATAAGTGAAGCTGATGGGGGGATAAAAGTTAAGGTTGGCAGCATAGCCCATCCAATGGAAGATTCGCATTATATTGAGTGGGTCGAGATAATTGATGGTGAAAAAACTTGTAGAGTGTTTTTAAAACCTGGCCAGCAACCTGAAGCTGAATTTAAGTGTATAAATAAAAATGTAATTGCAAGAGAATATTGCAACCTTCATGGATTATGGAAAAGCTAAAATTTAGTTTTTTTATTTTATGAAGGTTTTTTGCAGAAAGGTGGTTTTATAAGTGAATAATTTAATGGTTGCAAATGATGTTTATTATGTTGGAGCAAATGACTCTGAAAGAAGAATTTTCGATCAATTAATTCCTTTGCCAGATGGAACAACCTATAATTCATATATCATAAAAGGAAGCCAAAAAACAGCACTTATAGATACAGTGGACCCAACCAAGAAGCAGGTTCTTATTGATAATCTAAAAAAGTTAAATATTACTAAAATAGACTTTATTGTTGCTCATCATGGAGAACAGGACCATTCTGGTTGCATTTCTGATGTACTTAACTATTACCCTATGGCAAAGGTAGTTACAAACCAAAAGTGTAAAACTGAATTAATGGATTTGCTTTTAATTAAAGATGAAAAATTTTTTGTAATAGAAGATGGTCAAGAGATATCTCTTGGAAACAAGACTCTAAAATTTCTTTTTACTCCATGGGTTCACTGGCCTGAGACATTTGTTACTTTAGATATCGAAGATAAAGTTTTATTTACATGCGACTTTCTTGGTTCTCATTTTTCATTTAATTCCCAAGAAGGTTTGTTTACTAATGATAAAGATGTAATTTATGAGCCAGCAAAAAGATACTATGCCGAGATAATGAGCCCATTTAGGAATAATATTAGAAAGAATATTGACATAGTTGAAAGTTTAAATTTTGATATAATTGCACCTAGCCATGGTCCATTATATAATGGCAAAGATTTTATTAAATTTATAATAAATTGTTACAAAGAATGGTCTTCTGAGGAAGTAAAAAATAAGGTTTTAATTACATATGTATCAATGCATGGTAGTACTGAGAAAATTATTGAGTATTTTACCCAATCGCTTCTTAAGAAAGGTGTAATTGTTAAATCATTTGATTTATCTGTTGCAGATGTTGGTGAGATAGCAATGGAACTCTTAGATTCTGCAACTGCTGTTATTGGTACTCCTACTGTATTAACAGGTCCTCATCCAAGTGCAGTATTTGCTGCATACCTTATAAGAGCTTTAAGGCCAAAAACAAAATTCCTTACTGTTATTGGTTCTTATGGCTGGGGCGGAAAAATTATAGATTTTTTAACAAATATGTTCTCAAATTTAAAAGCAGAAATTTTAGATCCTGTTTTAGTTAAAGGTTACCCAAAAGATAAAGATTTTGATTTATTAGATGAACTTGCAGACAAGATAGCCAGAAAGCATAAAGCATTAAATTAAGGTTTAAAAAATTTAGAATATCAAAGTTTTAAAAATTTAACAGAAGGTTGTTAAAAAGATTTACAGTAAAATAACAAAACAAGAACTTGACAAATTATATAATTATTACAATGATAGAAAATTTGTCCACCCAGACCCGTTAGAGTTTTTATATAACTATAAAGAAGAGGAAGATATAGAAGTTATTGGGCTAATAGCTTCATCTCTTGCATACGGACAAGTAAAACAAATATTAAAAAGCGTTGGTTTTATATTGGAAAAACTTGGTAAAAAACCATCTAATTTTTTAAGAAATTCAGATAAAAATGATTTAAGTAAATTATTTTCTGATTTTAAACATAGGTTTACAAATGAAATTGAAATTGTAAGTTTTTTAAAAAATATTGGAGCTGTACTGGTAAAATATGGGAGTTTGTATAATTGTTTTTTAAAGAATTATGATAATCGGCAAGGAATTTTACCAGCTTTATTATTTTTTATTAATGAGTTAAGACTCGGTGACTGTAAATGCTATAATAGCTTAATTCCCTTTCCAACTGGAAAATGTGCATATAAAAGACTTAATCTTTATTTAAGATGGATGGTTCGACATGATAATATTGATATTGGAATATGGAAAGAAATATCACCATCAAATTTAATTATTCCTCTTGATGTCCACATGCATAGAATTGCAAAAGATTTGCAATTAACAACAAGGAATCAAGCTGATTTAAAAACCGCTATTGAGATTACTGAAGAATTCAAAAAATTTGATCCAGATGATCCTGTAAAATATGATTTTGCTTTAACTAGACTGCCAATTCTTAAAAGAAATATGTTTTAAAAAATTTTTAAAAATAATAAAATGTTTTAAAATAAATCAAGAAGAATAAGCAAGGTAAAAAAATCAGGTAAATGTATAAATGTTATTATTAATAGCTAAAAGAATCTAAAATTTTAATAAAATTTATTTAATGTATATATTTTTTGATAAACTAAATTATAAAAAGCTAAATTATAATAAACTAAAAATTAAACAATAAATTAAGAAATTAAGTTAAAAAGTTAAACTAAAATAAAATAATAAATTACCAATAATTAGGAGAATAGGAGAGAATTATGCAAAAAGATATCAAATCTAAAGTTAAAAAACTGGGTGTTGTTAGTTTAAAATTTAAATGGAAATATGCAGCGTTGTTTATAACCATTGTATTGCTCTTAGCAGTTATTTCTCCTTCATTTATTATTGCAGGCAATAATTCTCAAGTTGAGGCATTTGTTTCAAGATTTTATCAGCTTTGTTTAAACAGGCAGCCTGATACTGCAGGACTAAATTCATGGGTACAGGACTTGCTTGCAGGCAGAAAAACTGGAGCTGATGTTGCTAAAGGATTTATTTTTAGCAAAGAATTTACTGATAAAAATTATGATAATGCTACATTTGTAACAATATTATATAGAGCTTTTTTTGATAGAGAACCAGATAGCAGAGGATTTAATGCTTGGGTAGATAGATTGAATAAGGGAACAACTAGACAAGTGGTTGTTGATGGATTTGCTAAATCACAGGAATTTATTGAGCTTTGTGCAATGTATGCAATAATACCTTATTCTGGATATCAAGGTGCCTCCGCAGCAGTGTCAACTGGTTATACAGCAGGTGGTGGTATTTCAGGGAGCGCTTCAGGTTTTGCATCAGGAAATAAGGTTAATTTTATTATTTGGGGTGATGACAGCGGAATGGGAAGGCCTGGTGGAAGAGTAAATGGAAGGACCGATATGAATATTTTTGTTCACCTAAACCTTGATACAAAAAAAGCAATTCTGGTTCCAATTCCAAGAGATACATGGACAAATATTCCTGGAAGAAGCAGTAAAACGAAAATAAATGGTGCACATGCAATTGGTGGTAATTCTTTAGCAAAAGCAACTTTCGAACAATTTACAGGTATTCCTATAGATTTTTATGTAATTACAGATTTTGATGGTTTTATACCTTTAATTAACTATCTTGGGGGTGTGACAGTTAGAGTAGAGGAAAACATTGCAGATGGTTTTTCAAATTGTTATTTAAATGCAGGAACACATACTTTAAATGGTGAACAGGCACTGGCTTTATGCAGAGCAAGAAAAGGAAGGACTCTGTATGGTGGCGGGGCTTATGCTAGGGAAACACAGGCTGCAATGTTACTAATTGATTTGCTTATGCAAAAAAAAGGCATGGTAAATTCTGGGAATTTAGCAAGCTTTTTAAATGGAATTAGCCAGTTTGTTTGGTCAAATATTTCGCTTGAACAGGCTGCAAAAATTTTACCTGTTTTATTATCGATGAGTTATTCAGATGTTTCAATACAAAAATTTAATAGCTGGCCACAAACATTTGGCAAGGCATCTGCTGTTGGTTATAACGAAGCTGAAAAGAATGCATTTTTTGCAAATATAGCAGCGCAGTAATTTATTAATATGTTAACAATTTAAATAACCTGTTAAGTATATTATGAGGGATGTAAAACTTGCTTGGATTAAACGAAAGGTTAAAGGATCTTTATTTGCATGGTAAAAGTATAAATGTTGGAATAGTGGGCCTTGGTCAGATGGGACTTTCGCTTGTTTCACACTTAAAAGATTTAAAAGGTTTTAATGTGTGTGCTGTTGCTGATAAAAATTTAAAAAAAATAAATCTTCTTTATGAAATATTTCCTTTAAAAGAAAAAGAAATTTATACTTTTAATGACAATGATAATAACAATGACAATGTTTATGATGATATTAGCAGAAATACTAATTTAAATACAATTCAATTTAAAAGTATTGATAATTTAAATTTAGCATTACTTGATGATAGCTCAAAAGATATTAGTTATTTTTTAGACTTTAATGAAGAAAAAATAAAGAAAATAAATTTAGCAGCAGAAAATGGAAAGATCATATTTACGAATAATTTTTATGTTTTTCCGTTTATTAATAAGCTGGATATTGTAGTTGATGCAACTGGATATCCTGAAGTAGGAGCTGAAATAGCATTTATATCATTATTAGGTGGCAAAGATCTTGTTACGTTAAATGTTGAAACAGATGTAACTATAGGTCCTTTATTAAAAAAAATAGCCTTGTCAAGAGACCTAGTTTACACTTTATCAGCAGGTGATGAACCTGCTGTTTTAAAGGAACTTTATGATTTTACGGATGCACTGGGATTTAAAATAGTCTGTGCAGGTAAAGGTAAGAATAATCCCTTAAATTTTCACGCAAATCCTGACACAATTTTAGAATATGCCCTTTCTAAAGGTACTAGTACAAAAATGATGACTTCTTTTGTTGATGGGACAAAATCTATGGTTGAAATGGCATGTTTATCAAATGCAACTGGGCTAATTCCAGATTGCCGGGGTATGCATGGTCCAAAAGTTAATATTGCTGATTTACTTTCAACATTTTGTCTCAAAGCAAATGGCGGGATTTTAGATAAGGAAGGTGTGGTTGATTTTGTAATTGGTGATTTGGCACCTGGGGTATTTTTAATTTATAAATCAGAAAATAAACATGTGCAAGATGTAATTAAATATCTTAATCTTGGTAATGGACCTAACTATTTAATTTACAAGCCCTACCATTTAACAAGCATTGAAACTCCACTATCAATTGCTCTTGCTTATTTTGAAAGACAACCTTGGATTGTGCCAAAAGATGGCGGATTAGTTTCTGAGATTATAACATTAGCTAAAAAAGATTTAAAAGCAGGTGATATTATTGATGGCATTGGAGGTTATACTGTATACGGATTAATAGAAGTTTATAAAGAAGCAAAAAATTTGGGTTGTCTTCCAATTGGTTTATCAAGCGGGTGTGTTTTGAAAAAAAATAAAAGTAGAGACAGCATAATTTTATTTGATGATGTTGAGTTTCCTAATAAGGAAAAATCATTGATTTTAAAATTAAGAGAAATTCAGGATAAAGAAATTCAAGGTTTAAATAAATGATTAGAAATGATTATTTTGTTGATAGTATGTTTATAGTATGTTTATAGTATGGTAATATTATTAGGCTAATTTATGAAGAGATTTAAATATGGATAAAAATAATGAAGATAAGGATCTTCTTAATTTAATAAAAGAAAACATTGAAAATGAACCTTATGCAAAACTTTTTGGTATAAAAGTGCTTGAGCTTTTACCTGGCTATTCATTAGTTAAGGTAGATGTTAAAAAAGAATACAACAATATTTTTGGCATTGCTCACGGTGGTTTAGTTTTTTCAATTTTAGATGTTGCTTTTGGTTCAGCTGCTAATTCATATGGCACAGTAGCTGTTGCTTTAAATGTTAATATAAGTTATATTAAACCAGCAAAGGAAGGCGATTCTCTTAGAGCTCAAGCAGACGAAATTGCCCGCAGTAAAAAAACGGCGGTATTTTTTATTGTTGTAAAAAATCAGGAGGATGAAATTATAGCCACAGCTCAGGCTGTAGCATATCTTAAAAAAGATAAACTGCCATTTTTAATTGATAAGTAAGATTAAAATATAAATTTTTTATCAATAAGTATAAATAATATAAATATCTGAATTTATTTTAACTTATTTTAATTTATTTGATTTTAGTTTTTTATTTTATATAAAATATTTAATATTTAATTGAACTATTTACTATTTAATATTTAACTTATTTCAATAATTAACTTATCTAACTCATTGAACCTTAGATAAAGCTTTTTAATTTTTTATGAATAAGGACTTAAAAGAAAAAAAATTAAATTTTATTTATAGCCCAGAGCTTTACGATTTTCAGGTAAACTGGAATGCAAGATTAGCTAAAGAAGAAGCTTTTTTTAAAAAAATTATCGCTGAAAGAAATATAAAAAAAATTTTAGATGTAGGCTGTGGAACTGGCCATCATTTACAATTTTTTTATGATAAAATACTCGAATTACAATCTCAAAAACAAATTCAAAATCAGATAAATGTTCAACAACAAATACAATCTCAACCACAAATGCAATCTCAAAAACAAATACAAATTCAACAGCAGATAAAGCCACAACAAGAATTAAAGCCCCGACAAAATGAACCAAATTTTAAAGAGAATGAAATTAAAGAAGACGAAATTAAAATAGTTGGAATAGATCCCTCAAAAGATGCAATAGATTATGCCAAAGAAAACATAGTAAAATCAAAAAAAATTTGTTTGCTTGTTGGTGATTTTGATGATGTGGAAATTAAACTGCAAAAATTTGTTTTTAAATCTGGTATAGCAGATCAGTTTGATTTAATAACTTGTCTTGGAAATACTCTTCCAATACTTGGAAATAGAAGAAAAGTAAAAATTGCATTAAAGACAACCAGAAAATTATTAAAAAAAAATGGTATTGCAGTTTTTCAGTTTCTAAACTTTGAACCTAAAATTATAGAAAAAGAAAGATTTTATCAGCCAAAAGTAATTAAAAAAGATGAGTATAAATATATTTTTTTAAAGCACTTTGAATATGGTAAGGTAAAAACAAGAGCAGATTTTTTAATAATTCAGTTGGATAATAATGACAATCTTATTAATTTTTTTAATAACTCTTCATTTTTATGTACTTTACGTAAAAACTTGTTTTTAAAAATGGTCTATAATGCAGGTTTTAAAAAAGTAGAAATTTTTGGTCCAAGCGGATTAGAAGATTTTAATAAAAATAAGCATATAAGCTTACTTGCATTATTATATAAATCCTTGTAATATTTTTGTTTAATGAGCCCTGTGGACCAGAGATATATATTCATAAAGGAAGAGCTATTCTATGGGTTTGTTTTTTTTATTAAAACTGTAAGCTAGAGTTATATATTTATAGAGGAGGTTAGGTTTTGGATTCAAAACAAAGAATATTGACAGCTTTAGAGTGTGGAGTGCCAGACAGAATTCCAACTTTTGAGTTGCTGATTGACCAGTCAAGTATTTTAAAACTTTCGAAGCTTTTACTTAAAGGCTCTATTAACATTAATGATGAATCTATAATGGCTACCAAAACAAGATTTGGAGAAGAAAGTCAGGATATTTTGGACTACTTATGTTTGATTGCTGAAAAGATGGACTTAGATTCTTTAACTACATATATTTCTACTGACATTAAGCCTGTCAAAGATAATATTGCAATAGATAGGTTTGGCACAAAATATCATCTTTCAACACATGGTCAGCCGCTTCCATTTGAAGGACCTATAAATGATATAAATGATACAATACACTTTGATATGACTAAGAAAATATATAAAAGTGATTTTACAGGTCCAGAGTATGTTGTTAAAAGAACAGGTAAAAAAAAGGCAGTTTTTTTATTAATTTCAGATCCTTTTAAATTGAGCTGGAAACTTAGGGGAGGAATGGAAAAGCTTCTTTTAGATTATGCTGTGTCGCCGAAACTTGTCCATAAGCTACAGTCTATTACCACCCAGTACAATTTAGCTGCAATTGAATATGCCTCAAACATAGGAATTGATGCAATAGCAGTTGAAGGTGATTTAGCTGGAAATGAAACCCTGCTTTTCTCACCGAAACATTTTAAAGAATATATAAAACCTTATTTGCAAGAGATTGTTGATTTTGCTCATCAAAAAAAATTAAAAATAATTAAACATTCTGATGGAAATATTTGGCAAATACTTGATGATTTAGTTGAAATTGGATTTGATGGTATTCATCCTATTCAGCCGCAATGTATGGATATTGGGCAGGTAAAAAAATATTTAAAAGGTAAGGCATGCATAATTGGTAATATTGATTGTGAAGAACTATTGCCTTTTGGAAGTGCGCTTGAAGTCAAACAAATAGTAAAAAAGACAATTGAAATTGCTGCTCCTGGCGGCGGTTATATTATTAGTTCTTCAAATTCTATACATCCTGGAGTAAAACCAGAGAATTTTATAGCAATGATTGAAGCTGTTCATGAATATGGCTGGTATAATTCATAACTCCTTGTTTAACGTTTTATATATAAACAACTTAGTTTTAGATGCTTAACTCTAAATGTTACTACAATTTTTAGTTATATATATAT
>CAYLWJ010000020.1:0-2058 GCA_964387355.1 uncultured Actinomycetota bacterium
AAGTTTCCAGTTGTTATAAAATTTATTGTTTTATTATTCAGCAAATTTAAGTTTTTAACTTTTGGCGGGTAAAAGATTTTTTTATCTACACCGTTTATTATAATTGAATAGCTGTTTGGCGGTTTTGGTCCTAAAATTTCAAAGCATTGCTCTTTACAATAATTACTTTGAAAAATAATATGTGTAGAAAAATTATCATAAATACATTTTATATCAAGGTTTAATTTTTCAAATCCATCTCCATGCTTTTGGGGGTAATATATTCCATCAAGCCTTTGGATTATTGGTAAGTTTCTTTCCTTAAAATATTTTAAAAAAAATTTATCAAAAGTTATGGGGAAAAATATAGCGCTAGTTTTTTTAATTAATCTTAAGTTTGAATAAAATTTAAACTTGCGGCTTTTTAAATACCTTTCAAGATTAGCCATGAAAGTTGACGGCCCACCAATATTTTTTCTGTAATCTTTAAATGGTATAAAGAAAATTTTTTCATTAATATAAGACATTTTTTTAAAAAAATATTAAAATTAAAAAACCTTTTTATAATTTCAAATTTATTTTACAAATAAATATGTATTTATTAAAGTAAATAAAGCTAAAATATTTATATAGTTATATTAATTTTATTTAGCATGGTATGGGCATACTAAGTAAATTAAACTTAATGTTTAGACCTATTCTTATAAAAAATTATTTTAAAAATTATTTTTACAATAAAAAAAATAAAAGTGATTTTCTTATAGTGATTAGTTGTTTTTTTATTGTATTTTTTTATGAATTATTATGGGCATGGCAGGGTATTGATTATTCTGATACTGGGTGGACTTTAACAAAACAATGGTTGGTTTTTAACGGTGGAGCACTATCACAATTAGATTTGATTTTTGGTTCAACTTTTTTTGGAGGGCTTTGGAATAGTTTAGTTAAAGGAAATTATCTATTTTGGGCAAATTTAGGCGTTGTTTTTCTTCAATCTTTAATAGTATTAATAACATTTCTTATTTTAATTAAATATTTTAATAGGCTAATTGTATTTTTAATAGTTTTATCTGTGGTTCCTTTAGTTTACACACCATTAATAAAAGTTTTAAATTATAATAATATACCTGCTTTTTTTCTTATTTTAAGTGTTTATTTTCTTATTAAATCATATTTCACTAATAAAAATAAAATCAAAATTTTATTTCTTATAATTGCCGGTGTTTTATATGCAATTACTTTGTTCTGTAAATTTACTTTAATTACATTTCTTTTTTTCCCAGTGTTAGTAATTATTTACAATTTTTTTGTTTATAAAAAGAAGCCGTTTTTAAAAATCTCAATAATTACAGAGTGGGTTTATTTTATAGCGGGATTTGTTACAGGTTTGTTAATAATTTTTGGCATAATGCACTATTTTAATTTATTAATTCCTTATCTTAAAAATACATACAACTCTATTTTTTTAGGACTTATTGGACAAAACAAAGAATACTCTGGATTAGGATTTCAGCACAACACAAGAGATTTTTTTATAACACTAACAAGTTACTATTATTTTTCAATAATTTTTCTGCCAATTAGCCTTATTTTTTTGTTTTTTTGCAGTTTTATATTTAAAATTAATAAAAAAATATATAGAAATATTGTAGCTGCCTTACTTATTTTACTGACCACATTTTTAGTTTTTAAATACTTTAATGTTTATAAATATCATAACAATATATATTTTATAATATTTGCATTAAACCTTTTTATTTTAATTTCATATCTAGTTAAGTCAAATAATAAAAGTTTAAACTTTTTAATTCTTTTAGCAATTTATTTACAGATAATTATAAACATAGGCTCCTTAGTAATGAACTGGACAAATATGTATTTATCTACTCCATTGTCACTGCTAATTTTATTTAAAATTTCAGAAGAAAATATCAATTTTAGTCTATCACCTATTAAAGATTTAGTTGAATTAAGGAAAAGTTTTATAATTTTTATAATTTTAATAGGCTTTGCAATGAATTTTTTTATTGTTTATAGGGACGGTGATTTATTTAAAAGCAGGTTTCAATTAACTTATAC
>CAYLWJ010000021.1:0-9140 GCA_964387355.1 uncultured Actinomycetota bacterium
GTAGATATGTTTAAAGACAATTTATATTTTTGTAATATTACAGTTTTCTTGCCATTATTATGTTTTGGGTTTTGTCAAAATAACTTCATGCAGAAAATATCTAAAGATAAAAATAATTTTTAAATTGATTACAAAAGGGACAATCACAATAATAAAATACATGCTTTTAAAGTATGGAATAAAAATAAATTTTTATTATTGACAATAAATTTTTTTTTTGTTAACATATGTTATCGTTAATACATTTTTATCTTATGAATATACAAAATTTATATGCTTGTAATAAAAACTTCAAACCTAAAAACTTATTTAAAATAAATTGAAATTAACTTTAGTTAATACTAAGTTTAGTTATATTATGCTTTTTATATTAAATTATTAATAATTAGTAATTAAAATAAAAATAAATTAAAAATAGATTATATAAAGTTATTTTAAAATAGTTTATTTAGCAACTTCTTTGCTTAAGGAGGTGATGATATTTGGGTTAGGTGTTATTTTTTATATTTTTAAAAAGGTAATTTAAAAAAGGAGGAAAGCTTTAAATGAGAAATAAGGTAATTGTATGGTCGTTAGTATGTGTGTTTATTATATCAATACTAATGATAGGATGTAAAACTACTGAAACTGTAACTACAACAGCAGCTGAAACAACAGCAGCTGAAACAACAGCAGCAGCTCCAATATTAGGGACTGAAGGGCTAACTTATTGGATTGAAAAAGCAGGAATTAAACCTTCAGGGGAATTTACAATATATTCTTATAAAAATGAAGGAGTAACAGAATATAAAATTGCACAAAAATATGTGGAGACATATCCTGATGTTAAGTTTAATTGGGTAACAGTTCCAGGAGAAGACTATGCTAGCAAAATTGCAACAGAATTGGAAACAAATACGGCTAACTTCGATTGTTTTTGGTCCTATGCAGCCTGGACAATACAGTTTAGTAAGTTTCTTGAAGATGTTACAAGCAAAATACCAAAAGAATTAAGAGATGATATACTTAAAGGTGTTGTTTCAGCAACTGCTGTTGGAGATACATGGTATAGCGCCCCGCTCTTTACTTCTATTTATTCTCTAATATACAATAAAGAAATATTAAAAAATGCTGGTTATGAAAAGGCTCCACAAACATGGGATGAATTTTTTAAATGCGCTGAAGCTGTACAAAAAGGTAAAGAGATTTATGGTATAGGAAATGGTATAGTTGGCCAATTTGGATATATTGTAATGTTCCAAATAGTTATTCATACTATTGGTGGAGAATTTTGGAATAATGACAGACAAAACCCTCAGCCATTGTTTAATAATGAAAAAGGAGTTAGAGCACTTCAAATTATGAAAAAAATATATAAAAGTAATTTTTCAGATCCGTCTATGGCTCAAGGTGATGAGTTTGCGATGAGAAGAGCAATTGCATCAGGTAAATCAGCAATGGGCTTTCATGGTGTTGGTGTAGTAGAAGCTATAGTAGAAAAAGACTTTCCTGAAAATAAAGGTAAATTTGATTACTCTTTAATTCCTTCTGATCCAGGTTTTGAAACTTGTTCTACAAATGGCTCGATGGGTTTTGCAATAAGAAAAGGTGGAAATGTTGATGCTGCACTTGGTTTTGTACTTTTCTATTTGTCACCTGATATGCAAAAGTTTATGACCCAAGATTATGGTTTCCCAACTAGCAGAGCTTCACTGGCAAATGATGAAAAATATGTTTCAGAATTTCCATATGTTAGGATTGCAGTTGAGCAAGCAAATTATAAAACTGTTAGGTATACTGAAGAAAATACTTCAGCACTCCAGCAAGCATTTTTCCCAATTTTTGAAAATTATCTTAATGGAAAAATTGATGAAAAGTCAACTCTTTCTCAATTGGAAAAAGCATTTATTGATGCTTGGAAAGAATAATTTTTAAATAAAAAGGTTTTTTATTTTAAAAATTTGGGAGGGGAAAGGTCATGTTCCTTCCCCTTCTCTAATATTTCTAATTTTAAATTAAAAAGGGGTGGAAAATAGAAATAGCAAAGAAAAAAAATACTGTTTTTTCTCGTAAAAAGAATTTTATTGAATTAAATATGATGCTTCCAGCAATAATAATTATTTTTTTGGTTATGGTTTATCCTACTTTATATGCATTTTATATGAGTTTTTTTAACTGGAAGTTAGGCAAAACTCCAAAATTTATTGGTTTTGATAATTATGTTAAGTTATTTTCAATACCAGATATTTTACATTCAATTTGGATAACTTTATTATTTGCAGTGTTAGTTACAATTTTTACTATAGTTTTTGGTTTGTTTATTGCAGTTTTATTAAATATGGAGTTAAAAGGGACAAATTTAGCTATTGCTTTTCTTTTAATACCATGGGCAATTCCACCTGTTGTTAATGGAGTAATGTGGAATTGGTTAATGAATCCAAGATTTGGCACTTTTAATAATGTATTAATTTCTCTAGGACTACTAAATGATTTTAGAGCTTGGAACCAAGAGCCTTGGCCTGCTTTTTTTATAATAGTTTTTGCAACTGTATATAAATTGTTACCATTATCTGCATTTTTATTATCTGCATCGTTAAAAACTATTCCAAAAACTTTATATGAAGTTGCCGAAATAGACGGGGCATCACCCATTGGTAGATTTTTTTCTATAACTTTGCCGCTTATTAGACCTGGTATGGTTATCATTATTATCCTTTTGTCAGTAGGTACTTTTAAAGCTTTCGATATGATATATGTTATAACAAATGGTGGGCCAGGTAATTTTACTGCAGTACTTAATTTTCTTTCATATGTTACAACATTTAAAATAATGAATTTTGGCCTTGGTGCAGCCATAGCATTCTTTATATCATTTTTGATATTAATAGTAACTATAATATATTATAGAATTACTTTTAAAGAAGTAAGGTATGATTAATAAAGCATAGGAGTGTATATGTCGGGTCTATCTTATGTTAAAAAGAAAATTTTATTTAGAATATTATTTTATATATTACTCTACTTAGCAATATTTTTTATATTAATACCTTTTATAATAATGGTTTTAAGCTCTTTTATGAGTGAGCATGAAATATATCTTAATAATTACCCAAATTTTCATTTATTTCCAAGGGGAGGAGAAAAGTTTAGTGACTATTTTTTAAATTATAAATGGTTATTATTATATTCAAAAAGAGGTGTTGAAACATTCATAAACAGTTTACAAATATCAATCATAGCTACTATATTGTCCACAATAGTTGCTAGTCTTGCTGCTTATCCATTATCACGTACAAGGTTAAAAGCAAAAAATTTAATTCTATTTTTATTTCTTTTTGCTAGCATGGTTCCAACTATGGCTATACTTATTCCTTTATATCTGCAGTTTGTCAGAATAAAATTATATGATACCTTATGGGCTCCAATACTGGTTTTAACAGCATATATTTTGCCTTTTTCTATATGGGTTATGAAAGCTTTTTTTGACACTGTTCCAATTTCATTAGAAGAAGCAGCTTTAGTTGATGGATGTTCAAGGCCAAAAGCTTTATTAAAAATTGTTTTTCCCCTTGCTATTCCAGGAGTTGGCGCAATAGCAGTATATTCATTCATATCTACATGGAGTGAATTTTTAATACCATTGGTTGTAACCAGGCAAAAAGCACAGACTTTTACAATGTATATTGCTAGTTTTGTAAACGCAGAGAATGTTGAAATATCAAAAGTAATAACAGCTGGCGTAGTTTCTTGTATTCCTGTAGTAGTTTTGGCATTGTTGTTTCAGAAGTTAATTGTAAGAGGCCTGATTGAAGGTGCTGTGAAAGGTTAAAAAGCCTTCTAATGATGTATAATTTTATTTTAATTACCAAAAAATATATAAAATAATTAGCATTGTAATTTAAAGTCTTAAAATTCAAAAATAAATCTTTTAAAATATTTGGAGTATTATATGGGTTGTAGCGGCTTTTTTAAACAGATTTATGATACTATTTCAACTGATGTTTTAGTAATTGGAGCAGGTGCTGCTGGGCTTAGAGCAGCTATGGAGGCTTTTGATAATGGCGTAAAAGTGCTTGTAGTATGTAAGGGAAATTTCTTAAAGACTGGTTCAACTTTTTTTTCATTGGTACCTGGGTGGGGAATGCAATTTTTAGAAAAAGAAAATGCTGATAATACTTATGAGTATTTTTTAAAAGAGATTCTTGAAGTTGGAGATGGAATGGCTGACCCTTATCTAGCAAAGATTTTAATAGAAAAGTCGCCCAAACGAGTTTATGAGCTCGAAAATATGGGGATAAAGTTTGATAAAATTGATGGGAAATTTTATGAATTTCTTTGCTGCTTTGCAAATATAAAAAGAACAGTTGCTTGTGCTTTAGACCTTAAGAATATAAGACTAACTTTTAAAAAAGAAATTATTAAGAGAAATATAAAGGTAATTGAAAATTTTTTTGTTATAAAAATTGTAACTAAAGAAGAATGTAAAAATAAGAAAGTTTGTGGTGCAATTGGAATTGACCAAAATGGTAACTTGGTTTTTGTAAAAGCAAATGCAGTAATTTTAGCAAGTGGTGGAGGGTCTATAATTATTCAAGAATAACATGAATTCCCCCGAACTTACTGGGGATGGTTATGAGTTAGCTCTTGATGCTGGAGCATCATTAATAAATATGGAATATATACAATTCATATATGGTATTGTTGCACCGAAAAAGATTCACTTTTCAGAGAAAGTTTTTATGTTTAAACCACCTATTTTAAATAAATATGGAATAACTTTTATAGAAAAATATATTCCATCTTATTTATCTATTGATGATGTAATTAATAAAAGAATTGAACACGGACCTTTTACATCTAGACTTATTTCAAAATATTTCGATATTGCGATATATTCAGAAATAAGAAATGGTAAAGGAACTGAAAATAATGCGATTTTTTTAGATTTAAGGAAATTACCAGAATATATTGATAATATAGAAAAAGATTTTCCATCTATAAAAAAGTGGTTAAAATGGCTTTATAACAATGGAGTTGATGTTCAAAAGGAATTTCTGGAAATAGCATTATGCGCTCATGCTAATAATGGAGGTATATTAGTAAATGTAAACACCATGACTGAAATAGATGGTTTGTTTGCTTGTGGTGAAATTATGGGAGGACCTCATGGTGCCGATAGACAAGGTGGTAATATGATGGCAGCTACCCAAGTTTTTGGTAAGATCGCAGGAAAAAATGCAGCGAAATATACTAAAATTTGTTCTACAGGTGTCGTAAATGAAAATTATATATTGTCTGAAATAAACAAAAAAATAAAGTTAAAGAAAAATGGTTCTGAGGATTATAAATATATAAAAAATGAGATACAAGAGTATGCTAACAAAGAGCTAGTTATTTGTAGAAGTGCAAAAGGTTTAAAAAGCCTAATTGAAAAATTTGACGGTGAACTTCAAGAAAAAATTAATTTTATTAAAATTGGTAGGTTGTCTGATATAAGAAATTATTTTAATTTAAAATCTATGTTAAATACAGCTTTAATCATTGCAAATGCAGCTATGCTAAGAAAAGAGAGTCGAGGTTCTCATCACAGGGAAGATTATCAAGAAAAAGATGATAAAGAATTTAGAAAAGTTATAAAAATAAATAGAGAAAATGATAAATATATTTATAATTTTATTAAATTTTAATTTTTAGCTAAAGTAAACTAATTAAGAATTTAAATTTGACTTTCAAAATTAAAATTCTTTTATTAAATAATTAAGCCTATAATTATTTTGATAATTGTTTTGATTTTAAATATGAATATTATTGAAAAAATTGATGAACATGTAATTTATAGCAATCCATTACCTCAATTGAAGAGCAGACATGGCTTTTTTCCCGGTATAGTACAATTACACTCTAAAGAGCTCATTGCACTTTTTGTAATAGGTGAAGCTTTTGAGTCTGTTGATTGTGGTGTATTTGTATCTCGTTCAAAAGATTTAGGTAAAACATGGAAATTACAAGGTCCTTTATATGAAAAAAAAGATTTAAATTTGGAATTTCCTGTATCAGACTTCTTAAAACCTACTTTGCTAAGCAACGGAACCTTAATAGCTATTGGTTATCGTTTTCATAGACGTGATTGCGATTTACCAATAGGCAACCCTAAAGGTGGGGTATTGCCAGGTGATAATATATTTTCGTTTTCAATAGATGAAGGCAGAACATGGACTATACCAGAAACTATAAAGCATAATTACCCAGAGCTTCTGGAAATTTCAGGACCATGTATTGAAACAAAATCTGGTGTACTAATGGCTTCTGCTTGTCCTTACTTTATGTGGGATGGTTCAAATCCTACTGGCCAGGTTGGAATTTTATTAACAAGTAAAGATAGGGGTTTAAGTTGGGATGCTTCTACTTATTATTTTAAAACAGAATATAATAAAATTAGCTCATGGGAATCAAGAATGTGTGAAATGCAAAAAGGACGAATCGTTATTATTTTTTGGGCTTATGACCATTTAGAAAAAAAACATTTACCTAATTATATTGTAGTTTCACATGATAATGGAATAAATTGGTCTGAACCAATTAATACAGGGGTTATGGGTCAATCATCTAACCTAATATATCTTGGAGAAGAAAAATTATTAACTATTCATGCACATCGTGAAGGGAATTTGGGTTTATATGTACGTTTAATTGATTTTTCAAATGATAAGTGGAAAATAATTGAAGAGAATATTATCTGGGGTAATGGTAAATTATCAAAAGATAGTAGCAAAAGTATTACTGAAGAATGGTCTAATCTTAAATTTGGACAGCCTTCTCTTCTTAGGTTGAACAACGGGGAGATTCTTGCAACACACTGGTGCATTGAAAATTGCCAAGGTAAAATTATAACACATCGCCTACGCATTAATTTAAATTAATACACATATTAATACATATAGTTAAAATTTTTATTTGTTAAATAAAATTATGTTGACTTTAATTTTATATATGATATATTATATATAATTTATCTTAATTTGTATTAATATCAATAAATTCTTTTTTTAAAAATAAATTATTTAAAACTTAGATAAATCTATTTTTAGTCATTAAAGATTTGCAGAAATTATCTAAAAAACTAAGTTAAAAAATTGTTAATGCTGTTAATTAATATAATTGAATTAAAATAAATTAAATTAATGTAGTAAATATATTTTTAAAAATATCTGATTAGGCTTTGGACAAAGTTTTAAGGATAAATAAATATATACAAGTACAAGTAATATAGTTATTTGATTATTTTAATGAATAATATAATTAAAATTTTAGATAAATAATTAAAATAATTAAAAAAAAGGGAAATTATATGAATTTTTTAGTAATAGGCCTTGGGTCTATGGGAAAAAGACGAATAAGAAACCTTTTAGCTTTGGGTATAAATACTTCAAATATTTTTGGCTTTGATATTAGAGAGGATCGAAGAATAGAAGCCAAGAGTAAATATGATATATTAATTGTTGAGGATTTTAATAGTATTTATAAGTTAATTAATAAAATAGATGCTTTAATAATATCTACTCCACCTGATCACCATTTAAAATATCAGAAATATGCTATTGAAAACAATAAACATTTCTTTTGTGAAGCGGGATTATTTAAAGAGGGTATAAAAAAAATTTTGGATGATGCAAAATCTAAAGGTATAAAAGCTATTCCTTCAAAAACCCCTATACTACTTAGTGAAAGAAAAATTATAAAAAGGCTTATTGAAGATAATTTTATAGGAAAACCACTTGTTTTTAATTATCACTCTGGGCAATATCTCCCATACTGGCATGGTTGGTACGAAGATTTTAGTGATTTTTATGTTTCAAAAAGAAAAACGGGCGGTGCTAGAGAGATGGTTGCTTTTCAATTAACATGGCTTAGATGGGTTTTTGGAGAAGTTGAGAAAGTATTTTGTACGAAAGGAAAATTAAGTCCTGATTTTCAAGCAGATATTGACGATACTTATAATCTTGTTTGTATTTTTAAAAGTGGTATTTTTGGCAACATTATTATTGATGTGATTACCAAACCAATAATTGAATCTTTTGAACTTTCAGGTACTAAAGGTTTGTTACATTGCAATTATTATTATGAAAGCAGCGTAAAGGTTAAGCTTGATGGAGAAAATGATTGGCTAACTTTTGAAGTTGGAAAGGAGACTGTTGAGAGTGGTTACCATAGAGGTGAAGAAATATATATAGAAGAAATGAAGGATTTTATCGACTGTATAAAAACAGATAAAGACTATGGACATACATACGATGATGAACTTAAATCAATTAAAGTTTTAGAATTGGCTGAAAAAAGTGCAGAAAGTGGAAAAATAATAAAAGTTTATTAAATTCATTAAGGAATAATAAAATTGGTTAAAAGTAAATCTAAAATAAATAAAAAACTTTTAGCTGATCAAATTTATGAAACTCTTAAGTCAAGATTAATAAATGAAGTATATTTACCTGGTTACAGGTTAAAAGATAGAGAACTTGCAAGAGAATTTGGAGTTAGCTCTATACCTGTAAGGGAAGCAATAAGAATTCTTAAAGCAGAAGGTTTTGTTGATATAATCCCATATAAAGGAGCAATAGTAGCTGATTTTAAAAATCAAAAATATATTAAAGATATATATGAAGTTAGGATTATGATAGAGCAGTTTTCAGTTGAAAAAGTTATTAAAAATATTAATTCTAAGATTATTGAAAATATAGAAAAACGTTTAAATGAGATAAAGAAAACTTGCAATAAGAAAGGCTATGAAAATACTTTTGTCGATTCAGCATTTCATAGAGAAATTGTTAAATCAGCGGGCAATCCATATATTTTAAATATTTTTGATAATATAAAGTTTCAGTTACCTTACTTAGATAAAAATACCCTAGATCAAAATGTAATTAATGATGTTATAGTAAGCTGTAATAGCTACGAGGATCATAAAAAAATACTCGATTATATTATTGCTAAAGATGTGGAAAAAGCTAAACAAGAAATTAAAAATCATTTAACACATTTTATTAAAGAGTGAAAAAATTAGCATTAAAAATAATATTTTGTTTTAAAAGTTTTGTACCTATAAATATAAATTAAAATTATTTAAAATTATTAATTTTTTTATTCGATATGTTAACGTTAATAAA
>CAYLWJ010000022.1:0-8738 GCA_964387355.1 uncultured Actinomycetota bacterium
CTATAAGCTTAAAGGCTTAAAACCTTGTAATAAATTATATTACGTAAGTGACTTAAAAGCTTTAAAAGCTTAAAATATATTTATTAATATTTTGCTTGGAGGTTAGTGTTAAACTGTAAACACCAAGCTTAGATTGTACAAATAATGCTAAAACAAATGTTTTATCTAACAATAATAAAATAACAAAATTACATAACGCAATTACAAAAGGATACTAAATTGCAAAACTACAGTTCGTCAAATTTTAGCTTAATAAGCGATTATGATATTTACCTTTTTAAAGGTGGAAATCACTTTAAAATATACGAAAAACTTGGCGCACATATAATTAAATTAAGCACTTTAAAAAATGTGTCAAACACTTCAGAAAATAACCTACTATCTTTAGATAATAGCCTCACCAATTCAAGAAATGGCTTAAATAATTTAGAAAGTAGATTAACTAATTTAGAAATAAAATCATCCGATTTAAAGAATAAATCAGCTAAATTGGATAATAAATTTGCTACCAAAGAAAGTGAACAAATTTCTGGTGTTTATTTTGCTGTCTGGGCTCCTAATGCGCAAAATGTTTCAGTGGTTGGCGATTTTAATTACTGGGATAAAAATGCAAACCCTTTAGGGGTTAGATGGGATGGCTCAGGAATATGGGAGGGTTTTATACCCGGCATTCAAAAAGGCGCTCTTTATAAATTCTATATAAAATCAAAAATTGGAAATTTTGAGGCTTTAAAAAGCGACCCTGTTGCATTTTATTGTGAAACACCTCCGAAAACTGCCTCCATTGTATGGGATTTAAGTTATAATTGGAATGATTCAGAATGGCTTAAAAAAAGGCATCAATACAACAATCTTAATAGCCCGTTTTCAATTTATGAAATTCACTTTGGCTCATTTAAAAAAGTAGCTGAACAAAACTACAGATATTTTAAATATAATGAAATTGCTGAAATTTTAGTAGAATATTTAAAAAAAATGGGCTTTACACATGTTGAATTTTTGCCCTTAATGGAACATCCTTTCTATGGCTCTTGGGGTTATCAAACAACAGGTTATTTTGCCCCCACTTCAAGATATGGAACCCCTCAGGAATTAATGCAGTTAATTGATATTTTGCATCAAAATGACATAGGTGTAATTTTAGATTGGGTTCCTTCCCATTTTCCAAATGACCCACATGGACTTGCTTTTTTTGACGGAACTGAGCTTTATGAGCACCATGACCCAAAGAAAGGTTTTCACCCTGACTGGAAAAGCTTAATTTTTAATTATGGAAGAAATGAAGTTAAAGAATTTTTAATAAGCAGCGCACTATTTTGGTTTGAAAAATACCATATTGATGCATTAAGAATTGATGCTGTTGCTTCAATGCTATACCTTGATTACTCAAGAAAAGAAGGAGAATGGGTTCCAAACAAATACGGTGGTAGAGAAAACTTAGAGGCTATTGATTTTATAAAAAAGTTAAATGAAGCTATTTACAGTCAATTTCCTGATGTTCAAACAATTGCAGAAGAATCAACTGCCTGGCCTGCAGTTTCAAAACCAGTTTATTTAGGCGGTCTTGGTTTTGGAATGAAGTGGAATATGGGCTGGATGCATGACACTTTAAAATACTTTTCTAAAGACCCAATTTACAGAAAACATCATCATAATGACTTAACTTTTACATTTTGGTATGCTTTTTCAGAAAATTATATTCTTCCGCTGTCTCATGATGAGGTTGTGTATGGGAAGAAATCCTTAATTGAGAAAATGCCAGGTGATTTATGGCAGAAGTTTGCAAATTTAAGGCTTTTATTCTCATACATGTTTGCCTTTCCAGGTAAAAAATTAATATTTATGGGTGGTGAGATTGCTCAATTTGAAGAATGGAGTCATGAACTAGAAATAAACTGGGATGTTTTAAATAATGATTTTAATAAAGGGGTGCAAAAATTAGTAACTGATTTAAATAACATTTATAAAAATGAAAAAGCTTTACATAAAAATGATTTTAATCCAGAGTGTTTTGAATGGATAAACTTTGAAGACGCAATACATTCTACTTTATTTTTCTTAAGAAAATACAAAAATGAAATGATTTTAGTTTGCTTAAATTTTACCCCAACACCAAGATATAATTATAGGGTTGGAGTTCCAGTAGAGGGAGAGTGGAAAGAATTTTTTAACAGCGATTCTGAGTATTATGGCGGAAGCGGACATGGAAACTTTGGGCTGGTTTCAGCTAAAAAAAAGCCCATGCATGGAAAAGGCTTTTCAGTTGTTTTAACTTTGCCGCCACTGGCAGCAATATATTTAAAAAAAGAAATTTAAAGCAGCGAGTAATAATATGAATGAGATTAGATACATATGCATACATGGACATTTTTATCAGCCAATAAGAACAAATCCTTGGATAAACTATATTGAGCTTCAGCAGGAGGCTTATCCTTACCACGACTGGAATGAAAGAATAGATGCTGAATGCTATAGGGCAAACGCTGGATCTCATGTCTTAGACCATGAGAAAAAAATAGCTGATGTTGTTAATAATTATGAAAATATAAGCTTTAATTTTGGCCCAAGCCTTCTTAATTGGATAAAAGAAAATGATTCTTATACTTACCAAAAAATACTGGAGGCTGATATAAAAAGTCAACAAAAATTTGGTGGGCACGGAGGTGCAATTGCCCAGATTTACAACCACGTAATAATGCCGCTTTCAAGCGACATGACAAGGCATGTCCAAGTTTACTGGGCAATAAAAGACTTTGAATTTCACTTTAAAAGAAAACCTGAAGGAATGTGGCTTGCCGAAACAGCTGTTGATTACAAAACACTAGAAATCTTAGCAGAAAATGAAATATTATTTACAATACTATCTCCAAATCAGGCAAAAAGAGTAAAAAATTTAAAAGATAATAATTCTGAGTGGCAAGATGTAACAGGCGGGAAAATTAATACAAGAATGCCTTATTTATGCAGGCTTCCTAGCGGAAAACAAATATATATCTTTTTTTATGATAATGATATATCAAACCGCATTTCTTTTGGAAGACTGCTTGAAGATGGAAATATCTTAGCAAAAACCTTAATTGAGGCTCCAAGTTTTAATAACCTTTTTGCACAGGCTTTTTATAATGAGCAATATCCCATTAATCAATTAAAAATGGCTGCACAAGATGCTATTGATAATATTACTTATACTAATTCTGATAATGCTAACAATAGTAATAAAGACAGCTATATTTATAGTAATAACGAAAGTGATAGTAATAATTATATTAATAGCAACAGCAATAGTAATAGCAAAAATGATTACAATAGCAATATTGATAGTGGTATTAAAACTGCCAGTATTCTTCCTGAAATTATAACAATTGCAACAGATGGAGAAACCTTTGGACATCATCATAAGTTTGGTGATATGGCACTGGCTTATGCCTTAAAAAAACTCAGTTTAGCTGAAAATGTTAAATTAACAGTGTTTGGTGAGTATCTTGAAAATTTTAAACCTATATTTGAGGTTGAAATTATTGAAAATTCTTCATGGAGCTGTGCACACGGCGTATCAAGATGGAAAGATGACTGTGGGTGCAACACTGGTAGCCCACAGCATTTTAATTTTAATCAGAAATGGAGAAAACCATTAAGACAAGCAATTGATTTTTTATCAAATAAGGCTGAGATTTGTTTTTGTAAACTAATAATAGAATTAAATTTAGAGCTAAATAAGCTTAAATCTCAATTAAATGATGCAGATTTTAACAGATTGTTAGAATTGACAAAACTTGACAAAATAAATTTTAATAGCCCGATTGAAGCTGCAAAAAATTATATAAACCTTTGTATAAATCATCATATAAAACATTGCATAAATAAAGAAGATAAGATATTTCTTGACAATCTTTTTAATAATACCTTTAACAATAATTTTATTATAAAAATACTTAAAACTTTTGAAATGTATAAAAACTCTCTTTTGATGCAGTCAAGTGATGGCTGGTTTTTTGATGATATTTCAAGAATTGAGCCTATCCAAAACATGCGTTTTGCTTTAAGAACCATTGAGCTTATTAAAGATTTAACTGGCAATGATTATGAAAAAGATTTTATAAGTATATTATCAAACGCTATAAGCAACATTAATAAGTATGGAAGCGGTAGTGATATTTATAATAATTTTGTAAAAACAAGCAGTTCTAATTTAGAAAAAATATGTGCGCATTTTGCATTTAAAGCTCTTTTATTATCAGATGATTTATTAGTAAATCAAGCAAATAACACAAAGAATATAAAAAACAGTAGTATAACTGTTAATATAAATACTATAAATAAAAATGATATAAATAAAAGTGTTATAAGCAATAATTCTTATCCAAAAATTTTAAATTTATTTAATTACGCAGTAAAGCTAAATAATTATCAAAGCTTTATTTGCGATGATTTTAAAATAGTGATAGGAAGCGCAGATATTGTCTGTCTTAATACTTTAGAAAAAAATTCATTTATTTTTTGTTCATATCTTTTTGAAAACTCCTTACAGCCCATACCATCTGCTTTTGTTAAAATTATAGAAAACGGTATTATTAATACCAATGATATGGATAATTCAAATGCTTTAAGTACTTTAAGCAATTTAAATAAATATAAAAAAACAAATAAAAGCAAATTAGATAAATTTCAAAATAAAGAATATAAATTATTGCTGCAAAAAATTAAAAAGCTTATAAAAGATAAAGCTAATACAACTGATGCATCTTCACAGATTTACAAAAGTTTAACTGAAGAATTAAATAACAAAAATAAAAAAATATACAAAGCGAGGGATTTATTAAAAGATAACATACTGGAATTATCCTCAAACCTCGTTTTGGAAAAAACAAAAAAAATAAAGCCAGTTATTTTAAAACTTTTTGAATACTATGGAATAATTTCTGAACAATTTGAAAAAGAAAATTTGCATAAATATTTCCTGGATGGAATATTTGACACTACAGAGGAATTTATAGGTGAAACAATTATTTATTATATTTTAAAAGAAGAAGGCCTAAATAATGAAAATATCAAAGTTATAAAAAAAGTTTTAGATAAAATTAAAAATATTGATTTTATAAACATTGAAGCCTTTAACAATCTTTCTACAAAAATCATAGATGACTTAATATATAAGTTAAAAACTGAATTTGATTTAATAGAAAAATCAATAAGTTCACTTAATAGCAATAATAATAATAATAATAATAATAATAATAATAATTTTAATAATAGCAGAAGCGATATTATTAATAGAAATATTAATAGTAAAATTAATGGTAATATTTATAATTATAATAGTAACAGTAAAACTGAAAAAACCGATAAAACTGTTATAAAAGATTTTTATGAAAAGTCTGAAAATTATGTCCTTTTATTAACTGAATTTATTAAAATCTGTAAAAATACAAAAATTACTCCAAATTTGTGGCTTTGCCAAAATATAATTTTTGAATTATACAAAGAATTTTTTTCTTTAAATTCAAATACAAGACAAGAATATCAATTAGATAAATTTCAAAACCTTAATTTGCAAAAAATCGAAAAGCTTAAAAAATATTTTTTGAATTTGGCAGATTTATTAAATTTAAAATTAGCATAATAATATAATAATAATTCAATAATGATATTAAAATAAAGTATATTAAGTATAAATGGTATTAAAAATAAAAACAGCCCGAAAGTTTTATTTTCGGGCTGTTAGACTTATAGTGTTATCAGTATTACCATACTATTTCAAATTAACCCATTATTGCATATAAATATACATCAATATATTGCAGCTAACTATAAATAAATACAGATTTATCTAAGCTTATTATCTGTATTATCTACTCTTTTTCTATTAATAAGCGAAGCCACCATTAAACATAATCCAAGCAAAACTACACCTAAACCTGCAATAGGATATATTGGCTCTACCCCTGTAAATGCAAGTCCTGCAACTTCAATAATTCCACCTCCGCCAGTTGCTAAACCAGCAACAGCAATTGTTGGTGTTGTAGTAGTTACAGTAGTAGTTACAGGCGTATTTGCAAATGTTAATGATAATACAACTTCTGAGGCTGCAGCATCAATTGTTACTGACTGATCTGGTGCACCACTATAACCTGGAGGAGTTGTAGTTTCTCTAACAATATATGTGCCCCATAAAAGTCCATAGAATGATACCTTACCTTCAGAGTTTACAAATGTCTCTGGCTTTACAACTGTTACTCCGTCTGATGCAAATACTGTAAAACCTGCACTAAATGGTATTGGAACTCCACCAGGACCAACTTTGTATACATCTAGAGTACCTGTCTTACGTGGGTTGGCTATCTCATTTTTAAGGCTAACTATTCTACTACCAATACCTAAAGATACAGTAGTTTCTTTTGGTAAATAGCCTTTTGGAGGTATAATTTCTTTTACAAGATAATTACCCCAGAAAAGATCTTTAAATGAAGCAAGTCCTTCTGATGTTGTAGTAACATTTACAACATCATTGCCTAAAATATCTTTAACAGGTCCGCTTCCATCAGCATAAAAAAGTCCAAATACAGCACCTTCAAGATTTACACCACTTACTTCATCAGTCTTATGCAGATTTATTTCTCCTGGAAGCTGTCTATTTGTAATAAGAATCTCTACAGTTTCTCCTGGTCTAACTTCAAAAACAATATCAGTTCCTCCATTGTTATCAGATTCCTTATTACCAATTATTGATATAGATACAAATTCGTAATCAGAAGGAATTTTAACTTCTGAAACCATGTGATACCCCGGATTTATATCACTTAGTGTAATGCTTCCTTCATCTTTTATATCATTATTAGTTCCTTCGTCAAGAACGACTCCAAATATTCCTAACTCATCTTTTATATCTTCATAAACAGGATCAAGTACTTCTTTATAAACTATTATTTTTCCATATTCTTGCTGATTTACAATATATACATCAACAGTTGAATCAGGCATAACTTCAAATTCTATTTCATCTCCATTTAAAGTTCCTGTGGGATTGCTTGAAATAGACTTAAATGTATAACCTGATGGTATTGTTGTTTCTTTTACTTTGTGTTTTCCAGGTTCAACATTTAATATGTTAATATTTTCGCCGTCTTTCAGAAACTTTTCTTGGCCGCCATCAAATTTAAAGCCAAATTCTTCCCACCTGTCATTGGTTGGGTTTCCCTGAGGGTCAACTACATCTTTATGAACAATTACTTTTCCAGGCTTTGGATTATTCCTAAAATATACATTGAAGTTTAAGAACTTACCTTCACCATAACCTATTGTAAAAGTTCCCGTAGTATCACTACCATTTGCCCACTGTCCAGTCTGCCATATGCTCCAGTTAGGTAAATTATAATATGAAGGCATTGAGCTTTCTTTTATATAGTAAGTTCCCCATTCAAGATTATTCCACGTATAGGATTTTGTGCCTGGACCAGTCAGCGTAACAGTATCAAATTTCTTCCCATTTTTATATAGTTCAAATGTCACTGAATCTTTTCCATAAATATTAAACTTATCAAGAGTTATTTTACCTTTAGGACATTCCCAAGTTTTATATACTTTATCTGTAGGATCATTCACATCTGTTATTATTAAAAGCTGGTCTGAGCCACTCTTATATGTTTCTGGAAATGAAGAAATTTGTGGATAAAGAATAGATGCAGCAGGGGTTTTGTATAAAGAAGTAGTTTGCTGCCCATCATCATTATTATCTACATAGCCAACAATTTTATCTGTAGCCGATTCTCCAGTAGGAAAATCTGCTATATCTGCATATATTTTTACACTACTTCCACTTTTAGCAACAAGGGATTTCTGCGTTTTTGACTGATCAAAATAACTTTTACCATTAATTGTTAAATACACATTTATACCTGTTATTTCTACATTATTAAAATCATAGGTTTTAATATATATAGTATGCTCAGTAAGTCCATTAGTATTTAAAATATTTGTACTAGATTTTGGAGTAATTTCAAGAGTTTTTACAATGCTGCTAGTCCTTCCTATTAGCATACCAACTAAATCTCTTATACCTGCAAGACCATTTACAGTATAGTCAAAGCTGTTCATATCATTGCTGCTAGCACGACTTAAAAGGTGCCAAAATGCTTCTTGTGCAGCTGCTGCTCTCTGATTAGCATTATAGCCTCCACCCAAATTTATCCATGAATTATTTATATAATTTGCTAGAGCCTGTAAATCCCACGGAAGTGGCCAAGTAAGAGTAGAATGATTTTTTTCTAGAGGATCTAGTGGTTCTGTATTGCTATTATACTCCTCAAATCCATAAACATCCCAGTTAGTTGCCTTATTAAGATAATGCTGAAGGTCTATGCAGAATGCAGTCATATTCTGGTCAATATTTCCTGAACCATCATTTAAGTGTACATCTACATAAAACAAACGCTCAATAAAACCCAAAGAGTTATTTGTAAGTCCTGGCCCATCACTATCATATGTTGCATAAGCTCTGTCTGTAAAAGTTGCTGAAGCCTGTATTGCAGAGCTCTTTGATATTGCAACTACTCTGTATTCAGGGCTGCCCAGAATTTTGTAGGTGTATATAAAACTGCCTTTATCATCAACTATAATGGAATTTGTATGCTCAATTTCACCATTTGTATTGAGAAAGTTTATAGTCAGTTCATCATTTGGAGTAAATCCACTTCCAAAAACTGTTACAAGTTCGCCCGGGTTATAGTCATCTTTGTCAGTTG